>JAZFUB010000509.1:0-4654 GCA_036447015.1 Thermoguttaceae bacterium
CTTCGCTCCGTCGCCCAGCACCTTGCTGCCGAACCCGGTGCCTTCGGCGATCTGGCGGGTGACCTCGACAATGGCCGCATGGTTACCCCAATTCAGTTCGATTCCGCCCGTGTCGTCGGCCGAGATCAGTCCATTCTCGTAGCACTCGATGGCAAACGCGACCGTGCATCCGACGCTGATCGTATCGAGCCCGAAGCGGTTGCACAATTCGTTGCACAGGTTGATCGACCCGAGGTCATCGTTCAGACAGTCGGTCCCGAAGGCTCCGAGCGTTTCGTACTCGGGTTTGTGGGTACTCGACCGATAGGGGCCGTCCTTGACTTCGGTCAGACCGCCGCATGCGATCGCGCATTTCCAGCAGCCGTATTTCTTCTTCTGGATCGCCATGACCGCATCGTCGCTGATCTTGGCGGCCGTGCTGAAGTCCTCCGGCACGCCGCCCCAGTTCTTGATCGGCGTGTCGCCCGAGGCACACGAGGCCGCAGTCAGTCCGGCCGTTCCGTATTGGTTGAAGAACTTGTAGCCGTCTTGCTCGAACATGTAGTCGCGATGCTTCTTGATCGTCTCTTTCATGCCCACGGGATCACAAACCGTAACTTCGGCTTTGCCAACGGCGATGATGGCCTTGAGTTTTTTCGACCCCATGACGGCACCCAGCCCGCTCCGGCCGGCCGCACGGCCCTTGTCGTTGATAATGCAACTGAGCAAGCTCATTCGCTCACCCGGAGGGCCAATGCAGGCGGATCGGGCTTTGCTGCCGTAGATCTCTTGCGTCTTGTCTTCGACGGCGTGCGAATCGAGCCCCCACCACTCGTCGGCCGGGATCAACTCGGCCTGGCCGTCATTGAGCACGAGGTTGACCGGTTTCTCGCTGATTCCCTTGAGCAGAACGCCGTCGAATCCGGCCGCCTTCATCGCGGGGCCGAACGTCCCGCCCGAATTGGCATCGCCGAAAGTTCCCGTCTTGGGGCTCTTGGCCACGACCGTGTATCGATTGGACGAGATGCCGTTGGTACCGGTCATCACCCCGGTGAAGAAGCCCAGCAGGGCGTCGGGCCCCAACGGGTCGATCCCCGGCTTCTGCCGCTTGAACAGGTAGTAGGCCCCCAGGCCATACCCGCCCAGGTAGTCGTAATAGAGGTCGTCGCTGGGCGTTTCCACCGTGATCTCCTGGGTGCTGAGATCGACGATCAAGATTTTTCCCATGGTTCCCGGTACTGGCATGTCATCAACTCCTTTGAACATCCACGCAGGCGATTGGCAGAAAAACGAACTACTGAGTATAGGAAATCGCGATTCGCGACGCAAGCTTACCGTCGAACAAGCCCCGAAGGGGCGACAGTCAATAGCCCAGGGCGTGAGCCCTGGGAATATCAGCGCCCCTATCGCCCAAGAGCCCCGAAGGGGCGGTAGAAGGGTCGAGAGCAACGGTTCTGCCGCCCCTTCGGGGCTTGTGATGACGGTTCGACGAGCATTCCCAGGGCTTACGCCCTGGGCTATTGACTGTCGCCCCTTCGGGGCTGATTTACGGAACGATAGATACGTAATTCGTCGAGTACGGACGCGATATCGTCGGGGAGCGGGGCTTCGAGTTCGATGGGTTGGCCCGTTTCGGGATGCGTGAACTTCAGCCGCTTTGCGTGCAACGCCTGACGATCCAACAGGACCAGATCGTCATTCTCCTCGCGTCGGATCTCACCCCGTGTGATGCGAGATCGGCCCCCATACTGGCGGTCGCACAGCACCGGACAGCCGATGTGGTCCAGGTGGACACGCAACTGGTGCGTTCGGCCCGTCTTGGGCAACAGTTTCACCGCAGCAAACCCCTCGAACCGCTCGATCACTTCGTAAAAGGTCTGGGCAGGCCGACTGATCGACTCGTCCTGCCGGATTGCCATCTTCTGACGTATGTGGGGATGAACGCCGATACGCCGGTCGATCAAGTCGCGGTCGCGGTCCAGCCTTCCCGCCACCAGGGCGAAGTATTCCTTTTCGATCGATCGAGCCTCGAATTGGGCCGCCAGTCTGGCATGAGTGCGGTCGTCTCGGGCAACCAGGATCAGGCCGCTCGTGTCGCGATCCAGCCGGTGGACGATTCCCGGACGGCTCGGGCCGCCAACCGTGCTGAGTTGGTTGAAATGATACTGCAACGCGGCGGCCAGCGTTCCCGACCAATTCCCCCGAGCCGGATGCACCACCATGCCCGGCGGCTTGTTGATCGCCGCGAGATGCTCGTCCTGATAGAGAATCTCCAACGGAATGTTTTCCGGACTCGGTGCCTCGCGGGGAATCTCCGGCAAGACAATCGTCACCCGCTGGCCCGGCCGAAGACGATAAGAGGGCTTCCCGCCTTGACCGTCGTCGATGCGGACCCCACCGGCCGTGATCACGCGTCGCAGATGCACTCGGCTGTAATCGACGAAATGATGCGCCAAGAACGCATCGAGCCGCTCGCCCGACTCCGAAGCGTCGACGATCAACTCGACCGGCTCTCGAGAAAGCTCTGGACGCGACATGACCATGGCCGGCGGGTTTTCTCGCGTGCGTGCTCGCTACTCGCTCGCTTCTTCGGAATCGGCATCGCCACCGGTCGTGTCCGGTTCGGGGTCTGCCGTCTCCGGCGTTGCTGTCTCGGGCGGGTCGGTCGTAGCGGCATCCGGGGAAGCGTCCGGGGGATCATCCGGCGTGCCGACATCGGTCGGACCATCGTCGGTCACGGGCGGTTCGTCGCCGGCCCCGGTCTCCTGGAGGTCCATCAACGGCGGCGCAAAGACGTCTTCGTCGGACGAGTCCGGACCATCGGAACGAGGGTCGTCGAACAGAGAGTCGTCGAACAGAGGACCGCTGGAAGGCGGCCCGTCCGACAGAGTGTCCAGATCGAAGGGCAGTCGTTCGCCGGGAATCCCCGGCTCGTCCAAATAGGCCGGTTGGGGGTCGAACTGGGCGAATTTATCGTACATTTCCAAAGTCGCCTTATTGCCGAGGTCCGCCGCACGTCGGGTGGCTACGGCCACGTAGACTCCCTCGGCATCGTGGCTGAGTTCCTCGTAGAGTTGCTTGGCTTTCTCCAGATCGGTGCCCGTTGCCTCGGTCGCGCGTGCCAGCCCGAAAATGGCCCGTTGACGCAGCCTGGGGCTCCGCGTCTCGCTACGAAGCATTTCATACAACTCGATGGCGTGCTTCAATTCCTGTTTCGCATTGGCTTTGTTGCGGAAAAGCTGGTTGCAGCCCATCTCCAAACGCAAATCGCCGGCCACGGCGGCCGTCCAATGGGCCAGATGCGTTTTCGGGTGTGCCTCGATAATGTCGTCGAATTCCGACATGGCATCGTCGAATCCGCCCGGTCCCGAGCCCAATTTGGTCAACGCCGCGTAGAAGTCATCCCAGCCGACCTCCGATGCGGTGGCCGATCGTCGAACCCACCATGTGTAGGATATGGTGACGACCAGAATCAGAAGTATCCCTGCAAGAAGGGCGTTTTGGTAAGGTTTGACGGTCTCAACCCCCTTGGCCAATCGGTCGGCCAAGTCGTTCTTCTCCAGGTCGTGGCGTCTTTCACTTTTCATGCTTCGTGACCGATTCGGTGTAATTCAGTGTATTTCGGTGAGAGGGTCCGGTTTCTCGCAGAGGTCGGCCGGCGACACAGTCTTCGGCTAGGATGACCTCGGCTTGCTACAAGCACTTAAGTATAGGGCGGTCGAACGAGATGCGTCAAGGTCGGCCCACGACGAGCCGGCCAGTCTCAGAGAGAAAACCACGAAGGACACGCTTTCTCGCGCGTGGCCGTCGTCACGCCCCTTTCGCAATCGATCGGCGACAGATACGATCGATTAGCGACCGAACGAATCCAAGAAACCCCCTCCGATTATGGAACTGAACCCCACCCAATACGATGCGGTCAACACGCTCTCGGGGCCCCTGCTCGTATTGGCCGGGGCGGGAACGGGGAAGACTCGGGTGGTAACGTACCGCATTGCAGAACTAATTCGCAACCGCATTCGGCCCGATCGCATCCTGGCCGTCACGTTTACCAACAAAGCGGCGAAGGAGATGCAGCAACGGGCCGGTGCCCGGATCGGCAAGCGACGGAAGACGCGGCCGGAGATCTCGACGTTCCACTCGCTCTGCGTCCGCATCCTTCGCCGTCACATCCGGCGGCTCGGGTATCCGACCAAGTTCGCGATTTGCGATCGGGGCGACCAGGAGAGCATTGCCCGGGCAGCGCTGAGGGAACTGAGGGTGCCCGGCAACACGCTCCGCCCGGGCGATCTGATCCACTTCATCGGCCGCTGGAAGACGGCCTGCGTGCGACCGGATCAGGCGTCGGCCCTGGCCCGGACCGACAAGGAGCACCTGGCGGCGGCCGGCTATCGACGCTACCAAAACGCCCTGAAGGCGGCCGGGTCGGTCGATTTCGACGATCTGCTGCTTTGCACCGAGGAGCTGTTCCGCCGGTTTGCCGAGGTGCGCAAGGCCGAGGCCGATCGGTTCGACCACCTCCTGGTCGACGAGTATCAGGATACCAACGGGAGCCAGTATCGGATCGTCAAAACGCTTGCCGCAGGCCACCGCAACCTGTGCGTCGTGGGCGACGACGACCAGTCGATCTATGGGTGGCGTGGTGCCGAGGTCACCCATATCCTGCGGTTCAAGA
>JAZFUB010000510.1:0-3043 GCA_036447015.1 Thermoguttaceae bacterium
CGAATCATCACGCCGGCCTTGGCCCAGCCGCTGGTGTTTTCAACGCTGTTCACTCTGGTGATGATCTCGCCGTCACCGATAAGTGGCTGGTGGACGTAGTAGAAATGGTCGGCAAGGCCAAAGATATCGCTGCCGCCGCCTTGGACCGTGAGCGTGCCGGTGGTGCTATCATAAGAATGCGAGCCGGTGTGGGTGGGACTGCCGATGTCGTCACCGTCGTTCTGATCACGCCAGCTTTCAAGCGGCATCGCCGCCGACTCGCCGCTCCATTGATCGCCGAGCGTGATGTTGCTGAAGTCATCCGTACTGACGTCGAACAAGCCGATCTCTGCCTCGGTGTAGCCCCAGACGACAAAATCGACCACGTTGCCGCCGCCGTCGACGATCATCGCCCAGCCGTGGTCCGCTTCCCAAACAATGTCAGCACCGAGGTAGTTAGCGTCGCCGTCGTCGTCGGTCGTGTAGCGCACGTTTCCCGCCGCAACCTCAGCAGGCAGGGACCACACCACCGGGTTGACGTCGTTGATGTTGGCCGACGTTGCATCGTTCAACACCACGAACCAGTCGAGCGTGGTGATCGCCTGATCCGAGACGTTTTGGATCTCAACCCAGTCGGTATCGCCGGCATCGATCTCGGTAATCACCAGCCCGGCCCCGTCGACGATCATCGTGTCAGTCCAGGCCGAGTCGTCGAAATCGGATGCGGTCCAAGCCACCGGGTCGTCGCCGACGGTGGGCAGATGGTAACTCACCGCCGCACCGGAGGGCACCAGCGGAAAATCGGCCAGCAACCGTCGATCTTCCAACGGTTCCAACGCCAGTCGCCGTGGATGAACGGAAAGACGCGTCGGGCGGGAAGTTTCGCGGGACCGGCGCAATGGTCGACGACAAACGGATCGTAGATTCATGACGGCATCCTAGAAAGGTGGCCAACAACTCCCCCAAAAGAATGGGTTTGCCGATTATACCATCCAATCGTGGAGGAAGTCAAGTTTTTCGGGTGGGGGCCAGGACATCTGCAAAGTCCATTCTGGCAAACCATGCGGCGAAAAAGGGTCTGAAACTCGAGTCGTGCGTCCGCCTCCTGCTTCGGCTCGCTACGAAACAGTTGAAACACCGGCCCAGCGTCGGTCATGGCCACGTTGGCCCCGTCGCCCTGATGGACGAACCGTACCGACTCGTCGGCCCATTGGCCCTGGTTCTCGACGAACAGGGCGGGCGAAATACTAAAAAGTTCCATCGCCTCGTTGCCCGGCCCGGCAGAGAGCAATCGTCGGTCTTCGAGAGGTTCGGCAGCCAGCCGACGGAAATAGGGCGACAACGGCCCGCGCCGGCCGGCGTCCTTCGTTTTGCGACACGACACCCCAACAAAACGCCGGATTCGACCGAGCATGGCATGACCCCGTTGCAGGAGAGGAATGACCCACCGAAACAACAGGTGTCTATGCTATCACCCTCAGCAGGGTGTGTCAATAAATCCAGCTCGAAGAGCAGGTCGAACTCCAGACCTGCGGATCACAAAACGATTCACTTCCAGTCGGTCGCAAGCAGCATGTCCACGGCTGACTCGATCGAACCTTTTTTCTTGGCAGCCTGATTCTTAGCGTTCATCTGCTCGAATTCATACAGCCAATTCAAGTCGGCCAACGATGCCTGCGGATCCTGCGCGTCTTGTCCGGTCGTCTGGTCGACCAAAGCGTCGACCGCCGGTGCCGAGATAAGCCGTAGCATCGTCAGCGGGTTCGTCTGGTTGTTTCGGGCAATGAGTTGATCGGTTCCGTCGACCAGTCCGTCGCGGTTGTAGTCGTAGGGATCGTCAATCAGGGCTTGGTCTACCGCACTGTGCTGGAAGTTTCGGGCAACGATTTCGTCGGTCGCGTTGACGATCGTGTTGATCGGATTGTCGCCCGCCTCGCCCGGGGCGTTGCCGAAGGAGAAAACGTCCGGACTGCTCAACTCCGTGTTTCGCGTTGGAAGCACCGTCACTTGCAGCCACTGCCTCTCGATGGCGTTGTCTTTCCAGATAATCACCACACGGTCGGAACCGTTCACACCGGCTCCGGGCCGCGTCGTGACCGACAGGGGCTCGGGAGCCGGAGACCAGGCAGTCGGGTCGCTGCTGTTGCCCACCTGCAATAACAGGTCCTCCGCAGCATTCAAGGGCAACGACTCCGTCCGCCCGGCAATATCGAACATCACCCCATTGATGCCCTTCGAATAACTCGTGTAGTTGCTGAAACTCGCCGTTTCCCCGGGCAGGAGGGCCTTCTTGTCCGGTGCTATCGCCTTGTCATCTCCCTCGTTCGGCAAAGGATCGTTGCCGTCAAAGAAAGAATCGTTGTAGAAGACGTGGCGGCCCATCACCACAGGGCCCGGATTCGACACGTAACGCAACGTACGAATGGACAAACCAGTATCGCCACCAAACGCATTGAACAGGCTGATCGGCTCGACGTTGACGTAAGCTTCCCCAGGCCAGGCCGGCGTGTGGCTGATCGAGCCTTGCATCTGCAGCGGCTGCTTAGGATCGCTGAAGAACGTCGACGCACCGACGTCGAGCCGGAAGAAGCCCTCGAAGAAACTCAGCGCCATGCCCCCTTCCGCAAACGGTGCCAAATCCAACGTGCCCGGTGTCGCGTTGGATGTCTCGGTGATCAGGCCCCGCAACGGCCCATGCCCGGTGGCCAGACTCAGCGTCACCGGACCGAGCGAACTCGAGCCCGTCAAACGCATCTCCACCATCTCCACCACAACCTCATCGAAACCGTCGTTGTCGTCGTCGGCAGCCGACCCCACATCGGAACCGTCGAAATAAGCGACCACTGTACTCAGACCGCTCAGCCGAACAAGCTCCTCAGTCCCGTCCGGCAGCACCAACACGATTTCCGCCTGCGACCTGGGAAACGTGTCGACCTCGACCGGCGGCGCCGGGCGGTGACGCGTCGCGCCGAGGAAGTAGCCGGGCATCAATTGGCCCAACGCGTTGTACAACTGGATGTCTTCGAGACCCTCGTACCAGTCCAACGGACCGGGCGGCTTGTGG
>JAZFUB010000511.1:0-13510 GCA_036447015.1 Thermoguttaceae bacterium
CCCATGTTCCACCATCGCAACCTGCCCGTGATGAGTTGGGTGGGACACAATATCTTCGGCAACCTCGACGGCAAGGTGCTCAACGACCCGGTCAACAAAGGGGCCAAGGTGGCCAGCAAAGATCGTTTGCTCGCCGAGATCTTCGGCTACCAGCCGCAAACCCATGTGTCGATCGAGTATATCGAGAGCCTCGGCGACTGGAAGACTGCTTGGGACCACATCCATTTCAGCGGTTTTCTGGGCACGCCCATGACATTGCAGTTTATTTGGCACGGCAGCGACTCGGTGCTTGCCGCTCCGCTGGTGTTGGATCTGGTTCGGTTTACCGACTTGGCCAGGCAGCGAGCCTGGACCGGCCGGATGACGTTCCTGGCCAGTTTTTTCAAGAGCCCAATCGGCGTCGATGAGCATCGCTTCGATCGCCAGTTCCAGATGTTGGAAGATTGGGCCGAACAAGGTTGATTGACGAGTTGATTACGATCGTCCCAGCGGCGGTCTCCTCGCACGTGACCCCATACTTAGGACCCTAGAGCCTTGGCCAAACGAAGACCACAATCGGATCCGGATTCGGATGTTAACCCCTACATGAGGCCGTCGTCGACGGCGATTCCCGAGGACGCCGGCTCGTCATCGGAGCCGCAAGTGCCGGCGAAGCGTCGGCCCAGACGGCGACGGAAGCCGCGTGCGAAGTCGGATGCGACCACCGAAGAGACCGAGCGGGCCGCGCCGCCGGAAGCGACGCCGTCGCAGTCGCCGGCGCCGAAAAAGCCTCGCCCGAAGAAGCCTGCCGAGAAGGCGGAGCCGGACGCAACGGAGTCCGACAAACCGAAGAGACGGAGGAAACGAACGCGCGGACGAAAGTCGGCCCCGTCGCCGATGGAACCTGTCGCCGAGGCGGCGACGAGTGATACGTCTGAAGATACCGAGTCGGACGTGACAACCGATTTGCATCCACCGATCGAACCGGAGCCTGAAGAAGCATTGCCAAGGAAGAAGAAACGGGCGGCAAACCCCCAGTCGAAAAGCCCTCTGCCGACCGCTGACGGTGGGTTCGGATCAATGGGACTCTCTGACGTCATGCTCGATTCGCTCGACAAGGCCGGCTATATCGAGCCGACCGAGATCCAGAGCGGCCTGATCCCGATGGCGCTCGAAGGCATCGACCTGATGGGTCAGGCGCGAACCGGCACCGGCAAGACGGCCGCCTTCGGCATCCCGATTCTCGAACGACTCGGGCCGCACAAGCGAGGAGCCCCACCGCAGGCGCTCGTGCTGGTTCCCACTCGGGAATTGGCCGTCCAGGTCCGCGACGAGTGTGCCAAACTGGCCGCCGGAAGCAAGTCCCATGTCGTGGCCGTCTATGGGGGCAAACCGATTCGCCAGCAGATCGACAAGCTGCACCGCGGTGTGGAAATGGTCGTCGGCACACCGGGCCGCGTGCTCGACCTGATGGCTCGCGGCGCGTTGCTCTTCGGCGACGTACGTTTCGTCGTGCTCGACGAGGCCGATCGGATGCTCGACATCGGGTTCCGACCCGACATCGAGAAGATCCTGCGCCGTTGTCCCCAGGCGCGTCAGACGCTGCTGCTCAGCGCAACGATTCCCCCGCCCGTGCATCGTCTCGCGCAGCGCTACATGCGCGACCCAAAGCTGTTGAACTTCTCGCCCAAGGATCTTTCGGTCGATACGATCGAACAATTCTATTTCACGGTCGATCCGGAAAAGAAATTCGATCTCCTGGTCAAACTGATCGAACGCGAGCAACCGACGCAGGCGATCGTCTTCTGTCGTACGAAGCGAGGAACCGATAAAGTGCAACGGCGTCTGGCACGCAAGGCCCGATCGGTCGACACGATCCACGGCGATCTCTCGCAGAACCTTCGCGACCGAGCAATGCGTGATTTTCGAGCGGGCACAACGCAAATCCTCGTTGCCACCGACGTGGTCGGCCGAGGGATCGACGTGACGAACATCTCGCACATCATCAACTACGACATTCCCCAGTTCTGCGACGATTACATACACCGCGTGGGCCGCACGGGAAGGATGGGCAGGGAGGGCGTCGCCTTCACGTTCGTCACACCGGAGGAAGGCAACGAACTGACGCGGATCGAGATGCGGATCAATCTGTTGTTGAAACGCGACGAGATTGCCGACATCTCGAGTGCTGGAAAACCGCAGGCTTCGCCCGATGTGGCCGACGGAATGGCCGACGCATCACGCAACACGTACGGCAGCGCGGAGACCGCCGAAGCACCCAAGCCGTCGAAGCCCGTCTTCGGAAAGCGAACACGCCGCTATCGCCGAGGCCTGTAGCAGTCACGTTGAAAATGGCGTGTGCCCCTGCTTGCAAGCAGTACGGTAAGCGCCGGGGTCGCACAAGACGTGTTTCTGGCGGGCTTATGTCGTACCCCCTGTACGGTGGGTTAAACAGGGGCAAAAAACCGCTAGTTTGACGATTGTGCGTCGACAACGCTCGGGCAGGGTTGTATACTAAGCGGTTAGGTCGTCATACTACTGGCGACAGCTTTGTCGATCACACCTGACCCGAATGGCCGACCCCGTTTTTCACGCCGATCGGGCGGCACGGTTGCCCCACACACCTTTCACTTTTGGTACAAGGAGTTGCCACATGAAGAGGGAACATCTCACCGCGAGCAGAATTCTTCGGGCGGTTTGCCTTTTGGCTGTCTGCAGCATCATGGTCGGTGCCGTGCAAGCGGCCGAGTACCTTGGCCCGACTGCCGTGGTTGCGTCGCCGGATGAGAAGACGCTGTACATCGTGAACACGGACGCCCGACAGGTCGCCGTCGTCGACATCGCCTCCGCCAAAGTGGTCAAGTCGATCGCCATGCCGGCCGCTCCGACGGGCTTGGTGTTCAGCCCGGATGACAACACGCTTTACGTCACGTGCGCCGCTCCCGAGGGCACGGTCGCCGTCGTCGACGTCAAGACGGGCAACGTGGTCGATTCGATCGCCGCGGGTCATTCGGCCATCGGACCGGCGATCAGCCCCGACGGTAAGACGCTCTACGTCTGCAATCGGTTCGATACCAACGTTTCGGTGATCGATGTGGCAAGCAAGAAAGAGCTTGCCCGGGTCGACGTCATCCGCGAGCCGACGGCCGCCGCGATCACACCCGACGGCAAAACGGTCTTCGTCGCCAACCACCTTCCGCTCGACCCGGCCGACGCCTACGACGTGGCCTGTTCGATCACGGCGATCGATACGGCCACGAACGAGCCGACCACGATCCGGCTGCCCAACGGCTCTGCCGACATGCGGGGCATCTGTGTCTCGCCCGACGGAAAGTACGTCTACGGAACCCACATCCTGGCCCGATACCAGATGCCGACCACGCAGTTGGAGCGCGGGTGGATGAACACGAACGCGCTCAGCGTAATCGACGCCGTCGCCAAGAAGTTCGTCAACACGGTCTTGTTGGACGACGTCGACCTGGGTGCGGCCAATCCCTGGGGCGTCACTTGCACGGCCGACAGCAAGACGATCGTCGTCAGTCATGCCGGTACCCATGAGGTCAGTGTGATCGACGCGACGGCCATGCTCGAGAAGCTGCTGGCGATGCCCGAGGAAAAGGATGCCGACAATCCGGGCCTCTATGCTTCGGCGACCGCGGCCGATGTGCCCAACGACCTGGCGTTCCTCGTCGGGTTGCGTCGTCGGATTCGGCTCGACGGCGGCGGCCCCTGGTCGCAGGCCTCGATCGACGATCCGACGGCCAACGGCCCGCGCGGCCTGGTCACGATCGGCTCGAAGGCCTACGTTACCGCCTACTTCACCGACAACGTCGTAGCGGTCGACCTGGAACCGAAGCTGAGCAACCTGGTCAACTCGATTCCCCTGGGACCGAAGCCGGAAATAACCGAACAGCGCCGCGGCGAGATGCTCTTCAACAACGCACAAATCTGCTTCCAGCACTGGCAAAGCTGCGCGAGCTGTCATCCGGACGCCCGGGCCGACGCCTTGAACTGGGATCTGATGAACGATGGGCTGGGCAACCCGAAGAACGCCAGCAGCATGTTGCTGGCCCACAAGACGCCGCCCGCGATGGCGTCCGGGATCCGGCCCAACGCCGAGGCGGCCGTCCGCGCCGGCATCACGCACATTCAGTTCGCGGTTCGTCCCGAAGCGGATGCCGCCGCGATCGACGAATACCTCAAGTCGCTCACGCCGGTACCCAGCCCGTACCTTGTCGACGGCAAGCTCAGCGAATCGGCCCAGCGTGGCAAGAAGCTGTTCGACGACGAGGAGAAGGGTTGTGCGAAGTGCCATCCGGCCCCGTTGTTCACCGACGGCATATTGCACGACGTGAAAAGCCGAGGCGCCTATGACCGCCGCGACACGTTCGATACGCCGACGCTCGTCGAGAGTTGGCGAACGGCCCCGTACATGCACGACGGCCATTACACGACGATGGAGCAACTGTTGACCGAAGGCAAGCACGCCGATGCCCACGAGCTCAGCGACGAGCATCGCAAGGACCTGATCGAGTACGTCCACTCGCTGTAGAGACCCCGACGGTCTGAATTCGAAGGACCCCAAAAGGGACGGCAGGCCGACTGCCGTCCCTTTTTTCGTGCGCTCTGTTGGCTGTCCGTACGATACGAAACACAAATCCTCCCAGGAGTGCCGACCATGCACCTGCTGCCACTGATCGCCATCGGACTGCTCGCGGCCGACCGGCAGATCGACGATTTTCAGTACCCAACCGTCACAACTGCCCGTGAGGCGTGGGTGGCCGCGTCGGGCACCCCGCCGGTTGAAACGGTTCGCGATGGCGGGCGAGTGGCACTTCGGGTCACGGCGCCGTTTGCCACGGAACCCGATCTCGTGCGCACGGTCATCGATCGCAACGTGCGGCTCGATCTGGCGGCCGCCGGCGAGATCGTCCTCGACATCGCCTGCGACCGACCGGAGGAGGCCGGGCCCGTGACACTCTATTTCCGCAGCGGCAAAGGTTGGTATGCCGGCGGTGGATCGCTCGAGAAAAGCGGTTGGCAATCGCTGCACTTCTCCAAGGCGTCGTTTAGAACCGAAGAGAGCCCCACCGGCTGGCACCGAATCGACGGCATCCGCATTGCCATGTGGCGCGGCCCGGCACGGGATACGTCGTTTCGCCTGGGCCGACTGGCCGCCTTGTCGCACGACGTTGCACTGGTCATTCCCAACCGATCGGCCCACGCCGGCGATGGGGAACTCGATACGGCGCTGGACGCCGCCGATCGGCTCTCCGGCATGTTGGCCGAGTTGGGGTTGGGAGCCGATGCGATCGACGATGTGGCGATCACCCAAGGGGCACTGGGACATCGAAAGATCGCGATCCTGGCTTACAACCCGAGGCTGACCGACGCGGCAACGGCCGCCCTGCAACGATTCGTCACCGGCGGCGGCAAACTGCTCGTCTGCTACCAGTTGCCCGGGCGATTGGCCGACATCCTGGGGTTTGCCAATCCAAAGTACATCAGACCGGAGCAACCGGGCCATTTCGCCCGGATCCGCTTCGATGCGCCCGACATGGCCGGCCTGCCCGACATGGTCGAACAGGCCTCGTGGAACATCACCACGGCCGAACCGGTCGACCACAACGCGCGGGTGATCGGCCGTTGGTATGATGCGTCGGGAGGCGCGACCGACCGGGCGGCCATGCTCATCAGCGATCGCGGTGCGTTCTTCAGCCACATCGTGCTCGGCGACGACCGCCAGCGAAAGAAACAAATGCTCGCTGCCGTACTCGGGCACCTTGCCCCGTCGCTCTGGAAACAAATGACCGACGCGGCCGTCGAGCGCGTCGCAACGGCCGGCCACTGCAAGGATCTGCCCTCGCTGATCGCACATGTGCGAACCGACGGTAATGCTCGGGCGATGCAGCAACTCGACGAGGCGATGGATCTTTACGAAACGGCCAAGAAGGAGTCGGCCCGGGGTGCGTATCCCGAGGCAGTCCGCCTGGCCCGACGCAGTCACGAACGGCTGGCCGAGGCCTATCTCCGAGCACAGCCCAGTCCGGCGCGAGAGGGGCGTGCCGTCTGGAATCACTCGGGCACCGGCGCCTACTCGGGCGATTGGGACCGGTCGGCCAAGGAACTGGCCGCGGCCGGCTTCAACATGGTGTTGCCCAACATGCTCTGGGGAGGCCAGGCCCATTATCCGAGCGACGTGCTACCCCGAAGCGGCACCTTTCGGAAGTACGGCGATCAGATCGAACAGTGCACAACCGCCGCCAAAAAATACGGCCTGGAGGTCCACGTCTGGAAGGTCAACTACAATCTGTCGGGCGCACCGCGCGAGTTCGTCGACATGCTCCGCCGCCAAGGCCGCACGCAAGTCAGCGCCGGCGGCGAGCACCACCCGTGGCTTTGCCCATCACACCCGGAGAACAAACGACTCGAACTGGAAAGCATGTTGGAGGTCGCCCGAGAATATCCGGTCGACGGCCTGCATTTCGATTACATCCGCTACCCGGGCAGCGATCGGTGCTACTGCGACGGTTGCCGCGACCGATTCGAAGCCGACAGCGGCCGCCGCGTCACCGATTGGCCGGCCGACTGCTACTCGGGCGACCGGAGCGAAGCGTACAACGATTGGCGATGCCGACAGATTACCGATCTGGTCGCGGCCGTCCATCGCGAGGGCAAGCGGTTGCGCCCCACGCTAAAGATCTCAGCGGCCGTGTTCGGCGCCTATCCCGACTGTCGCCGGTCGGTCGCCCAGGACTGGCCCGAGTGGATCAGGTTGGGCTACCTCGATTTCGTCTGTCCGATGGACTACACCACAAGCGACCCGTATTTCAAGGGCCTGGTCAAGAACCAACTCAAACTGGTCGGCGGCCGGATCCCAATCTACCCGGGCATCGGAGCCACCGCCTCGAACAGCACCCTGACGCCCGACCGCGTCGTAGGGCAAATCCACCATGCCCGATCGCTAGGAGCCCAAGGTTTCACAATCTTCAACTACCACCGCGGCACAGCAACATCGATCATCCCCGGCGTGGGATTGGGAGCAGGAGCACAACGAGCCAAAACACCGCATTGAATCCCATCCCGTTTAGCGGCGGGGCTTGCCCCGCGTGTTTGGGGCCGAGGAGAAGACGCACCCTACTATGTGAACTTGGCACAGGAACAAGATCGGCCGTTACGCCGTTTTGAGGAATGGAACCTTCATGTCTTCCGAACAACAAGATACTAATCCGTACGCATCACCCCAGGCATCAACCGAGCCTGAAATATCGGTCGGCCCGCAACGCTTTCGCTGGCGGCTGATTCCCGCTGGGTTGCAACTGGCCTTTGGCGGAACGATGGTTCTTGTATCGATCGGACTCGCAGTTGGCATTTGCGTGATGTTGGTTCAGAAAGGGACGATCGAGCCCCTGACACACCCTACTGTACTTCCGCTTCTGTTGGTGATCGGCATATTTGGACTTTCAGGAAGCATCTGGATCTATTCAGCGATTGTTTGGTGGCGCCACCGCTGGTTGCGGGCCGTTCTTACGACAATCCTTGGATATGCCATCTGCGGCGGTTTCTTCTACTGGGTAAACCACTCTCGTAATTGGTGAGCAAGATCGCGTCAACGAAGAATCGACCGAGAAACAACTTCCCCGTTTCGGGCCACGTCAAACGACGCTCCCAGAAAAACGCGCGGGGCAAGCCCCGCCGCTAAACGTTGGATGGAAACGTCAATGGTCCCGCGGGTCGCCCTACTCCCGCATGCTCGGCTCGTCCGGGCCGGGGAAATCGTCGGGGATCTCTTGCGTGACCTTGCCGGTCGCGGCCCATTCGGCTCCGCGTTGATACGTGACGATGTACGCCACGCTCTTCAACTGCGTGTCGATGTGGCCCAGCGTTGTGTGGAAGACGCGGCCCTTGCCGTAGGTGATCGTCATCAGGATCGGCTCGTGCCGGCCCGTGCCGCGTTTCTCTTTGTCGGCAAAGGCGGTCGCCAACACCGTGAGGTTCTTTGCCGGGCCGCGAAGCGTGCTGTAGAGTTCGTCCGGCGAGTGCATGAACTTCTCGGGCAGGCCCTTGGTGATCGGGTGGTCCGGCTCGCGAACGATCAGTTGGAACGCATGCTGCGGCCCGTGGGTGCCGCCTCTCGCGGGCGTCATGTCGCGGACGATCTTGCCGTCGAGCCAGTGCAGAAACGGGCCGTCCTTCTCGTCGCGTCCGCCCCAGCCGCCGACGCCGATGATCTCGTTGTACTCCTTCCACTTCGCAAACGCATTGCTGGCCGCATGGAAGATCACCACGCCGCCCCCGTCGGCAACGTATTTTTCGAAGGCCACGTTCGTCTCCTCCGGCCAACTATCGCCCGTGTAGTTGCACACGACCAGATCGTAGTCGGCAAACTTCGGTGCGAAGCCGCTCATGTCCTGACCTCGCGGTGGCGTGGTGGCCACGTCGACCGTGAACAGGCCGGTCTCTTCCAGAAGCTTTTGCAGCGGCGGCGTGGTCACTTGCCACTTGTGATTGTTCTGGCCGTCGACGATCAGGGCCTTCATCGGAGCGGCCGCGGCAACGGCAACCAAAACGGCCCAAATCGCCAGTGCGGGCAAAAAACGTTTGTACGACATGAGAGTCTCCTTCGGTGAGTGAAGCATAAGGCGGGCAGAAAACACGATTGCACTAGTCTATCACACCGGACGGCCCACAGAAACCGATTCGGCCGAGATGGGGCCGGCAAGACCTGTCCTGCCGGGTAGTGGTCGTTTCCGGCCCGAACCGACGCGAAGCACCCCTCTGTCAGCGTGCCGCGGGCAACTGCCCTCGAAAACCACGCTCTGGCGAGCGCGGCTACGGGTCGGGTCGCCATCGAACGTTTAGCGGCCGGGCTTGCCCGGCGTGTTTTGGTGCCGCTGCAATCGGGTCCAACGTAATCGGAGCCGAGCCAACCGACGCTCCCGCCCCTTTCGGCCAAGCCGCCATGCCGGCGGCAGCTAAACGGGCGGGCATCGAACACTCGAAGTTGTTTCCAGACGGCCCTTTCGTGCCGGCTTTGGCACAAAAAACCGGCAGTTGACGGGGCGTACGGATAGGATTTCCGATGATTGACACAAGCCTGTCGGGAAGCCATACTTGGGCACAGTAGGATTACCGTATCACACTTTGAAGGAGTACATGTGCCATGTTGCGTCCATTGACCGTCTGCTTCGTCTGCTTTGCCTTGATGCTGGTGGCTTCTGCCGGCGAGGCTGCCGTGCCCGATGGGCGAGTCGCAAATCAGATTCTCGAAGCCACGGGAGTTCAAGGTGGTGTGATCGTTCACCTTGGGTGCGGTGATGGAACACTGACGGCCGCGCTGCGTGCCAACGACCGCTATCGCGTGCACGGTCTCGATCGGTCCGAGGAGAACGTGGCCGCCGCTCGGACGCATATTCAATCCCTCGGGATCTACGGAAGAGTCTCGGTCGAGCGTTGGTCGGGCGAGGCACTGCCCTACATCGACAACTGCATCAACCTGGTCGTTGCAGAGGAGTCGGGCAACGTTTCCAAGGAAGAACTCATGCGGGTGTTGGTCCCCGACGGTGTGTCGTACGTTAGATCGGGCGGCGATTGGACGAAGACCGTGAAGCCGCGTCCGAAGGAAATGGACGAGTGGACCCACTACCTTCACGATCCGACGGGCAACGCCGTCGCGCACGACAGCCTGATCGAACCGCCCAGTCGCTACCAGTGGGTGGGCGGCGATCGCTATGCGCGGCAACACGATCACATGTCGAGCGTCAACGCGGTCGTGTCGGCCGGTGGGCGAGTGTTCACGATCTTCGACGAAGCGCCCCGCGCGTCGATCCTGATTCCGCCCCAGTGGCGGCTGCTTGCCCGAGATGCGTTCAACGGCTGCTTGCTCTGGAAGCGGGACATCGGGCCGTGGCACCACCACCTGTGGCCGCTCAAGAGCGGACCCCAGGCGATGGCTCGCCGTTTGGTGGCCGTCGGCGACCGGGTCTACGTGACGCTCAGCATCGACGGACCGCTCGTGGCACTCGATGCCGCCACGGGCGAAACCGTCCGCACCTATGAGCGCACGAAGGCAACCGAGGAGGTCCTGTGCGATGACGGCGTACTCCTGCTGAGTGTGGCAGGCGAAGGCCAACCCCCCCGAAGCGACCCGAACCGGGTGTTTACCAAGCTCGCCGAAGTCAAGGCGGCAGTGACGGAGCCGCTTTGGACGGAAGCCCCACGAACCGTGATGGCCGTCGATGCCGAATCCGGCAACGTGCTTTGGCAGAAGAAATCGACGGTCGTTTCCATGTCGCTCGCGGCCGACGGTTCCAGGGTGTTGTTTCACGACGGCGTGCGGATTCAGTGCCTGGGCCGAACCAACGGCGAGACGCTCTGGGCCTCGGAGCCGCTTCCCAAACGCGAGGGCATGCGGAGTTCCGGCGGCGTGACGTTGGTGATCTACGACGACGTGGTCCTCTACAGCGGCCAGATTGCCATGGAGAAATACGGAGAGAAGTTCTCCGGACCGTCGACGACGACGTGTGCGTTGTCTGCCGTCGACGGAAAGACGCTTTGGAAAGCGGAACATCCGCCCTGCGGTCACATGGGTACGCCCGACGATATTCTCGTGGCCGGCGGACTGGTCTGGTCCGGTGCAGTGGCCAAGGGGGCCGATTCGGGCGTGATGATCGGTCGCGATCTGCACACCGGTGAGGTGAAGAGCGAGTTCCTTCCCGACGTCGAGACGCACTGGTTCCACCACCGATGCCATCGCGCGAAGGCGACCGACAAGTACCTGCTCTTCTCGCGGACCGGGATCGAGTTCATCGACCATGCCAAGGAACACTGGATCTGTCACCACTGGGTCCGCGGGGCCTGCCTCTACGGCATCATGCCCTGTAACGGTCTGATCTACGCGCCACAGCACCCGTGTGCCTGTTACCTTGAGGCCAAGCTGTTCGGCTTCACGGCATTGGCCCCGCCGGTGGCCGGCGGCGAACCGCGTCGCGAGGTGCCCGACGAAGAACGCCTGGAGCACGGGCCGGCTTTCGGCAAACCGCTTTCAGCTTCCAGCTCTCAGCTTTCCGGTGACTGGCCCACCTTTCGGCAGAACGCGGCACGTAGCGGCTCGACGAACGTCGCGGTCGACCCGACCGACTTGAAGCAGTCTTGGGAGACCGAACTCGGCGGGAAACTCTCGAGCCCGGTCGTCGCAGAAGGCAAGCTGCTGGTTGCGTCCGTCGATTCGCATGCCGTTCATGCCTTGGACGAGACGAGCGGCAAGCAACTGTGGAGTTTCACGGCCGGCGGGCGTGTCGACTCGCCGCCGACAATCTGGCAGGGACGGGCGTTGTTTGGGTCGGCAGACGGCTATGTCTACTGCCTACGCGTGTCCGACGGAGCACTGATTTGGCGCTACCGGGCCGCCCCGGAAGATCGGCGGATGGGGGCCTTCGAGCAACTCGAATCGGTCTGGCCCGTTCATGGAAGCGTGTTGGTCCAGAACGACGAAGTCTACTGCGTTGCCGGTCGCTCGATGTTTCTCGACGGCGGGTTGCGGATGCTTCGACTCGATCCGAGGACGGGACGCAAAATCTCCGAGACGATTCTCGATGATCGCGACCCGGCCACCGACGAGAATTTGCAGGTCCATATTCAGGGACTCAATATGCCCGTGGGTCTGCCGGATATCTTGTCGAGCGACGGCAAGTACGTCTATATGCGATCGCTGCCCTTCGATCTTCAGGGGAATCGCAAGTTCGTGACCTATGTGAACGTGAAAGAGCAGCAGGGCGACGACGTGCACCTGTTCAGTCCGACCGGTTTTCTCGACGACACGCTTTGGCATCGCACCTATTGGCTCTACGGGCGAGCGTTCGCGTCGGGTGCGGGCGGCTATCATCAGGCGGGACGCGTGGCTCCGGCGGGACGGCTGTTGGTCTTCGACGACGATACGGTCTACGGATACGGGCGGCACTGGAACTATTACCGTTGGACCACGCCGTTGGAGTTCGAACTCTTCGCCACCGGGAAACAGCCCGAGATCGCTCGGGCCGGGACCGAGCGCAAACCGATCAAGAAGAACGGCAAGCGAACGGGAACTTCGAGAACGTTGTCGGTGACGCGGTTCGTGCCGTCGTGGTCGGACGACGTCTCCGTGCAAGTGACCGCCATGGTGCTGGCCGACAAGACCCTGTTTGCGGCCGGTCCGCCGGACGTAGCGGACGAAGAGCAAGCGGTGGCGATGCTGGGCGATCCGGAAATGCAAAAGCGATTGGCCGAGCAATCGGCGGCGTTCGAAGGCCGCCGCGGCGGGCTGCTGGTTGCCGTCTCGCCCACCGACGGACGGAAACTGGCGGCGTATCGATTGGACTTTTCGCCCCGTTTCGACGGGTTGATTGCCGCCAACGGAAGCCTCTATTGCACGACGGTCGACGGCAAGGTGATCTGCCTCGGCAAAAAGGGAAATCCCCTCGCTGCCGCACCCGATACGGTCGTCACAGCCCGCGAGGAATAGATTTCCGCCGATGCTACGCCCCGCCGGCCGGTGACCGCACCTGCGGCAAGAGGGTTCGGAGACAAGAAAGGCTATCGAATCGCCGCGATTATGAATGGGTACCAGGCGGGAAGATCCCGATTCGCTCCTCTTCTTCCTCGACGACCACGATCGTGGGTGTGGTCAGCAGGAACGTTCTCATTTCCGGATAGTCTGCCATCGGCCATTGGTCGGTGACGTCGTACAACAGCGAATGCCCGTCTGGTATGTCAGCTGTGTGGCTTGCGACGGGAGCAGACAGGTCGTTCCCGCTAACGACTGCATAGAGCCAAACGTTGCGCTGGTCCTTGGATGTGATCGTCTGTATCAGCAGCCTTCCACTTTCCTTCCCACCCTTTGGCTGCGGCGGCACCGAGACTTCCGCCTGCTGTCCGTTGACGAGTGCGACCTTTGCCAAGCAGCGGATGTCAGTCTTCTTGGGCGAGCCGGCGACAAACGCCCGGAACATGCGGGCTTCTCGCGGCGTCAGTGTCGTACGGCCCTTTTGCGGATTCAAGTCGATCCCCACTCGCTCGACCATCTCCTGTGGCAAGTGGACGATCTCGGCACTGAGCGACACCTGGATGCCCTGTTGCCGCTTGAGCTGCTCGAGCAAGTCGACAATTTCTTCGTGGACCTCCGGCGATTGAGACACCACGAGACTCAAGTTGGTCACATAGGGAGAGATTTCGCCGCAGCCACCGGCATCGATCCACGTCGTCGGACGGATCCTGTGCATGATCAACTCGATCAGCGACCGAAATTGCCTACGAATCTCGGCCCGCTTGTCGCGGGTCTCCACTTGGCCGGACGAAGTGACGATCTTATCGGGAGTCGGCACGACCAGATCGGCGACAGAGTAGATCTTTGTGTAGAAGTCGGAAGCGCGCCGATATGAGACGACCTTGGTAGCACGAAGCAAGACGAATAGCGAGTAGGGGCCGCCGTCCTCGTCTTTGAATTCCATTCCGTGCTTGCCGATCAGCAGACTGTCGCCACTGTGCAACTCCACGC
>JAZFUB010000512.1:0-4812 GCA_036447015.1 Thermoguttaceae bacterium
TAGTCTAGGATAAAGGAATCGCCGACGCGAATCAACGGTTTCTCGCCAAACCGGCCAAAATGTTGACAAGGGGGCCGCTGGCTGGGAAAATGGGGCGATATATGGTTAGCCCCGTCGCCGGTTAGCCCCGTCGCCAGTTAGCCCCGTCGCCTGCGACGGGTTCATTGCGGGATCCGACGCATTTTCCGGTCGCAGGCGACCGGGCTAACAGCAATACGAACTTGACCACACCACCCGAGGAAACCATGATCCGCAAGATTTTGCTTACGTCCGGATGCGTCTTTTTCACGCTGATGATCGCCATGGCCGCCGCGGCCGAGCCCCAGTTGAGTTGGCGTCAGACGGACACCTCGATCGCGCTGTTGAACCATGGACAAATGGTCTGGCAACATGATCACGACAAGAAGGTCGGCAAGCCCTACATGCGGTTCGGGCTGCTCGACGGTACGGAACTGACCCGGCCTTGGCCGTTCTCGAAGGACTATCCGAAGAACGACCACACCTGGCACCGCGCGCTCTGGTGGTCGTTCAAAGCGATCGACGGAGTGAACTATTGGGAGGAGCACCAGCAGGGCACGGAGCCGATGCAGGTCGACGTCACGCACGAGAACGACGGCTCCGCACGGATCGCGATGACCCTCGAGTATCACTTGCCCGATCAACCGCCCGTGGTGATCGAGCGGCGCGTGATCGGCATCAGTGCGCCCGACGCGACCGGCACGTACCTGATCGATTGGCAGGCGACGTTCACCCCGGGCGGTGACAAAGACGTCGTGCTGAACAAGAATTCCTACGGCGGGTTCGCGCTGCGCATGGCGGCCGAATGTTGCGGCGACGAAGCGGCGGGCATCCCCGGCTGGACGTTCTTCGACAGCGAGAACCAGAAGAGTGCCAACGGCCGGGAGGCACGCTGGGTCGGTTACCAGGGAACCACGCCCAAGGGTCGTCCGGCCGCGCTGGCCATCTTCGACCATCCCGCCAACCCGCGTCACCCTTCGTATTGGCAGACCAGGTCGCAATACCCGTACCTGAATCCGTCCTTCACGTGCAAGGAAGACTACACGTTGCCGGCCGGCAAGAGTCTGACGCTACGGTACGGAGTCCTCGTCCACGACGGTTCGGCCGACGCCGAAGCGATCGAAAGCCATTGGAAGGCCTTCGCCGACCGGGCCGGTCCGTGATCCTCGAATGCCGACGTTTCCTCCCCCCGTTTAGCTGCCGCCGGTACGGCGGCTTGCCCGAAAGTGTGTTCAAGCGTCAAGCCGCCGTACCGGCGGCAGCTAAACGGCTAAGTCTGAACGTTTTTCCGGAACGTCTTTCACACGTCGAACAGACTTGCGTCGATCCTCAACTCGTCGAGCTATCTTTGCGCGGGAGGTCGGGTTCTCGTAGGAACTCGATGAAACACGCACCTTTCGATGTAAGGAGAAGCGACATGTTGAGAACAGCTCTCTGGTGTTTCGTCTTGGCGATCATCGCCGCCTGGACGCTGCCGGCCCGGGCCGCGGATGAGCCCGGTTCGACGATCGTGCATGATGCCGAGTATTACATCCTGGCCGAGCAGCATCGCAAGCAATGGGACGCGGAGGACCGTCGGATCGATGCCCGGCTCGACGCCGTGCGAAAGAAGCACGGCCGGCCGCCGAACATCATCCACATCATGTGGGACGACACGGCCTTCGGCGACGTCGGGATTCCCGCGATCAGCCAGATCCGCGGGTTCAAGACGCCGAACATCGACCGCATGGCGCGCGAGGGCATCATGTTCACGCGGATGTACACCGAACCGTCATGCACGCCCAGCCGAGCGGCCTGTATGACCGGTCGCCACCCGGTGCGATTTGGCATGGGGCAGGTCGGCTGGCCGTTGGAGTACGGCGGCCTGCGCGGCGAGGAAGTCACGATTGCCGAAGTGCTTTCGAAGAGCGGCTATGCGACCGCCTTCTACGCCAAGTGGCACTTGGGCGACATCGAACAGAGTTATCCCCATAATCAGGGATTCGACGAAACGCTCTTTACGCCGTACAACCAGGTCGCCGGACTCTGGAATCCTCAAGGCGACGCGATCTTCGCCGCCATGCACATCGCTCCCGAGATCGCACCGCGCGACCCTTACCTGGTCGACAAAGTCGGCGCGATTCCCGGCCCGGGTTGGGTGATGACCATCGAGGGCCGCAAGGGTGAGCAAGGACGCGAGTGGGGCGACCGTTCGGCGGCCACCTATGAGAAGATCGACCCCGAGTGCGAAGGACGCGTGCTGGATTTCGTCCGCCGCAATGCGAAGGCGAAAAAGCCCTTCTACGTGGCCTATTGGCCCAACCTGTTGAGCCTTTTCCCACCACCGAAGAAGACAACCGTCAACAAGGGCTCGCTCGCCGAGGGGCTGACGAAGCTGGATGCGTACATCGGCCAACTGATGGACGAACTGAAAGCTCTCGGCATCGCCGAAAACACGCTGCTGGTGATCATGGCCGACAACGGCCCGATGGTCCACAACCCGCCACCGTCGTTCGGCATGACCGACACGATTTTCCGCGGCGGTAAGGGCGACTACACCGAAGGCGGCGTTCGTGTGCCGGCCTTTGCCTGGTGGCCGGGCGTGATCGAACCGGGGCAACTCGTCGGCGACATCATTCACCAGACGGATCTGTATACGACGTTCGCCCGGCTCGGCGGTGCCACGCAGTACATTCCCACGGACCGCGTGATCGACGGGCTCGACCAGACGGCTCTCTTTCTCAACGGCGATACGCACGGCCGCCGCGACTACGTCTTCATCTACACGGGCGACATCCTGGCCGCTACGGTCAAGGGCCGCCTGAAACGCGCCTGGGTCGGCGTGGAGGGCTCGGAGTCGGGCGTCGGGGCCGCGTTCTACGACCTCTACCTCGATCCGCGCGAAATGAATCCCCTACTGGTGCCGTTGATCCATACCAGCTCGCAGTTCGGCCGGATGAAGTCGCGGCACGAATTGTGGAAACAAGAGTACCCGGACCAGCGCCGGGCACGAGGCATTCCCTTCACGGGCCTGAGCAATGCCCGACCGGAAACGAAGGCATTCGTCGAGCAAGTGAAAGAACTGAAGGACGCGTTGCCCTTCGACCCGTTGGAGTACATCGAGGTCGAAGTGCCGGCACCCGACCCGGACTTCGGGCTGTAGAAGACGAGTTATTCGAAAAACACGCAGGCATGGAGACAAGGCGAACCTTGCTCCCTCTGTATGAGTTGTGGGTCGTTGGACTGAACGGCGACTTCCCGCAAAATTCGGAATCGGCTATAGCAATCAGTGGGGTGTCTGCTGGACTGCTCGGAGCCTCGATCAAAGACGGCGGGTTGGGCAGGAAGCCCTGGGGCAGACCCCGCCGTCTTTCCTTTTCTTGATGGCCTCTCTTGTGGAAATCCGTCCGGCAAGATGCTCTAATGACTCCTGCGCAGTCATTAGTCACACGTGTCTTGCCGAGGTATCTCCATGAATGGGAAACTGTCTCTTGCTGTTGCTTGCCTACTAACCATCGCTGCTTGGGCGCCGGCCGAGCCGCCCGAGATCGACACGACCCGGGGCGACCGAATGATCGGGGCCTATTTCCAGGCCGAGACGGCCAAACTTCGCGAGGCCTGTCTGGCCGACGTCGCGGCGCTGGACGATTGGAAGTCGCAGCGTGAAATGCGCCGCCGGCAACTGCTCGACATGTTCGGCCTGGATCCGATGCCCGAGCGGACCGATCTGAAGGCGACCGTCACCGGCACCGTCGACCAGGAGAAGTTCACCGTCGAGAACCTCCATTTCCAGTCGCGGCCCGGGCTGTACGTGACCGGAAACCTGTACGTGCCGAAGGGTCTGAAGAAGCCGGCCCCGGCGATCCTCTACGTCTGCGGCCATGGCGGTGTGAAGAAGGACGGGATCAGCTACGGCACCAAGGTGCATTATCATTACCACGGCTGTTGGTTCGCCCGGCACGGATACGTTTGCCTGATAATCGACTCGTTGCAGCTTGGCGAGATCGAGGCGACCCACCATGGAACGTATCGCTACAAGATGTGGTGGTGGAACAATCGCGGCTACTCGCCCGCCGGGGTCGAGGCGTGGAATTGTATCCGTGCGTTGGACTATCTGCAATCGCGGGGGGAGGTCGATCCCGAGCGGCTCGGCGTGACCGGACGAAGCGGCGGCGGGGCCTATAGCTGGTGGATCGCTGCGATCGACGAGCGGATCAAGGCGGCCGTGCCCGTGGCGGGCATCACCGACCTGCAAAACCACGTGGTCGACGGATGCGTGGAAGGCCACTGCGACTGTATGTATTTCGTGAACACGTATCGCTGGGACTATCCGATGGTTGCCGCGCTGGTCGCGCCGCGGCCGCTGATGATCGGCAACTCGGACAGCGACGGCATCTTTCCCCTCGACGGCGTGAAGCGAACCTATGACAAGACCCGGAAGATCTACGAGCTTTACGGCGCGGCCGACAAGATCACGCTCAACGTAACCGAAGGCCCGCACAAGGACACGCCCGAGCTGCGGCGCCCGGCCTTCGAGTGGTTCAACAAGCACCTCAAAGGCGACGAGACGCCCGTGACCGACCCGGCCGAGCCTTGTCTCGAACCGGAACAGTTGAGGGTGTTCAAGGAGTTGCCGTCGGATCAGATCAACACGGAGATTCACGAGACGTTCGTCCCGGCGGCACCGGCGCCGAAGGTGCCCGAAACGGAAGAAGCATGGGCCGCCATGCGCGACGGCTGGATGAAGCAACTCAAGGAAAAGACATTCGCCGGCTGGCCGAAGAAGCCTTGCCCGTTGGACGTCAAGGAAGTCTC
>JAZFUB010000513.1:0-11717 GCA_036447015.1 Thermoguttaceae bacterium
GGCAGAGACCGGCCCGTAGATCCTCTTGGCATGAAGCAACGCTCGCGTCTTGGCGACATTGGCGGCATCGGTATCGAGCCCCCGGACCAGGTAGCGGTCGGATGCCCGCAGGGTGGCCGTCAGCGTGCCGTCGCCGCAACCGAGATGGACGACCAGTCCGCCTTGGACCCCGGTCGCGTCGTAGATCGCATCGGCCGAGAAGATCGGGGCGGCCGATACCGGCCCGGCGGCCATGGCGATCAGAAGTCCAAAAACAAGCCCACCCATCACTCGGTTCGTGCGGTTCAGCATCGCGTTACTCCTTGCCATTAGGTAAAATCACGAGATCACCGTAAGCTTATCGCATCCGGCGCCGATTGCAAGGATTTTTGCAATCCGGACCGGATTGCCGTATGATGGGGGCTCGATGGCGTGACGCGGTCCGGGAATTTCTCACGGCGCACTCCCGTCCAAGCCCACCGACGGCGTTCGGTGGGACTCGTTCATGGCACGCGGTCCCACCGAACGCCGTCGGTGGGCTTGGACGGATGTGTTCAGCCGCTTTGAATTCCCGGGTGCCCTGCACGGAAAAAAGACCTTGCCCCAGGAGAGAAACCCATGATTGGTGCACTGCGACTTTGGTCGACAACCGGCAGCGGGCGATTTCGATCGCTCGCGTGTCTCGTTGTCTCAGCGGTTCTTCTGAGTCAAGCATCGGCCGAGCCGCCGTCTGCCGAGGCGATCACCGCCGGGGCGATCTACAACGCGACCGGAGTGCAAGGTGGGCTGGTCGTCCATCTCGGTTGCGGCGACGGCACGCTGACCGCGACGCTTCGGGCGAGCGATGCCTATCTGGTACATGGACTGGACGCCGATGCGGACCAAGTGGCAAAGGCTCGGCAGCGAATCCGGGCCAACGGACTCTACGGGCCGATCTCCGTCGAACGGTTCGACGGCAAGCGCCTGCCGTATGCCGAGGATCTGGTCAACCTGGTTGTGGTCGACGATCCGGGTGACGTCCCGATGGCCGAGGTGATGCGTGTGCTGGTACCCAACGGCGTGGCGTACGTCAGTCGCGACGGTCGATGGAGCAAGACCGTCAAGCCGCGCCCCGACGACATCGACGACTGGACCCATTACCAGCACGGTGCCGACAACAATGCCGTGGCGCAGGATCTTCAGGTCGGTCCGCCGCGGCGGCTCCAATGGAAAAGCGATCCGCAGTGGTGTCGAAGCCACGACGGTGTGCCTTCGAGCATCGCACTGGTCCTCTCCTCGGGCGGGCGGTTGTTCAGCCTGATCGACGAAGGCCTTTCCGGCCAACCGTCCGTTCCCCAACGATGGACGATCGTCGCACGCGACGCGTTCAATGGAACGCTGCTCTGGAAGAAACGCCTCGCGCGATCGATCGGGAAGAAATCGATGGTCGCCGTCGACGACCGATTGTACGCCGCGCTGGGTGAGGGCAATGCCCTGGCGATCCTCGATGGGGCGACCGGCCGGACGATTCGGACCTGCGAGGAGACGAAGGGTACCCGGGAAATCGTCTGCACCCAAGGCGTCGTGGTGCTCCATGCCGGCGGCTCGATCGTCGCCGTCGATGGCGATAGCGGCGATCCGATGTGGAAAACGGCCGCGGCAGGAGTCACAACCGGCTCGCTTACCGCCACCGACGATCGTGTCTGTTATCATGGTGGCGGGGAAGTCGTCTGCCTACAGCTTCAGGACGGCCGGGAACATTGGCGGGCCGCGTGCGAGACCGGTAAACCGAGCTGGCCCATGATGGTCTATCGCGGCGCGGTACTCGTCCCCGCGTCGAGCGGGCTCCGCGCGTTCTCGCTCGATTCGGGCAAACCGCTATGGAAGGGCCCCCGGGTCGACAGTCGACTGGGAGCCTTCGGTGCCGGCGGCCTGGTATGGCTCACTCGGATCGAGGGAAGCGGGCGGAGTTTCCTCTGGACGCCCGCACCGGTGGTGACCAACGGATACGACCCGATGACCGGACGGATCGAGCGATCGATCAACGTCAGCCACCTCGCAAGCCCCGGGCACCACGTTCGCTGTTACGCGGCCAAGGCGACCGAGCGGTATCTGCTGTTGCCGAAACGGGGTGCCGAGTTCGTGGACCTAACCGGCGACGACCACATGCGGCACGACTGGTTTCGCGGACCATGCCGCCATGGTCTGGTCCCGGCCAACGGGCTGGTCTACTCGCCGCCTCATCAATGTTTCTGCTACCCGGGCGTGAAACTGGCGGGCTATAATGCGTTGCGTGCCGGCGTGTCCGAGGATCGTTCGGAAGCACCGCGATTCGTGCGAGGTCCGGCGTTTGCCGACAGCGTCCAGGCAGATTCGGAGAATTCAGAAGGCGATTGGCCCGCCTATCGCCATGATGCACAGCGCAGCGGTCGGGCCGGGTGCGATCTGCCGGTCGATCCGGCACCGCTATGGCGGCGGTCGCTCGGCGGCAAGCTGACGCAACCGGTCGTGGCCGACGGACGGTTGGTCGTCGCCCAGAAAGATGCCCAAACCGTCCACTGTCTGAATGCGGTCGACGGCAAGCCGCTATGGCACTTTATCGCCGACGGGCGGATCGACTCCTCGCCCACGCTCTATCGGGGGCTCGTCCTGTTCGGTTCGGCCGACGGTTGGGTCTATTGTCTGCGGGCGTCCGACGGGGTGCTTGCCTGGCGATTCCGTGCCGCCTTAGGGCAACGCCGCATCGTCGCCTACGAGCGGCTCGAATCGGCCTGGCCCGTCCATGGTAGCGTGCTCGTCCAAGGCGGCATTGTCTATTGCACGGCCGGCCGGTCGTCCTACTTGGACGGCGGCATGAGGATCTACGGCCTCGATCCGGCGACTGGCAAAGTGCTGCACGAAACGAATCTCGAAAGCGAACGGCCGAACGTCAATGAGGAGGCCGGTCGCCCGTTCGATATGGAGGGCGTGAAGTCGGACCTGCTCGTCAGTGACGGGACCGATCTGTACATGTTTCATCTCCGGTTCTCGCCGAGCCTCGAACAAATCGAGACGCCGCGGATCACGAAATTGGGCGATCGCCAGGTCGACCTGCACCTGATGTCCAACGCCGGGTTCCTCGACACGACCGGGTTCGATCGAAACTTTTGGACGTATAGCTGCCGTTGGCCCGGGTTTTATTTCGCATACAACGCGCCCAAGGCGGGTCAGATTCTCTCGTTCGACGACACGACCACTTATGGCGTCCACGTCTTCGATACGCGCAACGGCCACAGCCCTCGGTTCATCCCGGCCAAGAACGGCTACGAACTGTTTGCCGACGCTAACACCAACCGCCCGGTCCTGCGTCCCACGGCAATCGGTCGCGAGAAGGGGGCCGGTTTCTCTCGCTCTCGGCCGGCCAAATGGTCCGAGCGAGTGCCGGTCCAGATGAAGGCCTTGGTGCTGGCCGGCGAGTATCTCTACGCAGCCGGCCCGCCGGATGTGTTGCCCGAGGGCGATCCGATGGCGGCCTTCGAGGGTCGATTGGGCGCACAACTCCGCATCTTCGCGACCTCGGACGGCCGGCAGGTTGCCGAATTCCCGTTGGAGCGATCACCCATCTTCGACGGCTTGATCGGGGCCGGTGGGCGACTCTACATGGCAACCGACGACGGACAACTCATCTGCATGGGAAGGAAACTGAAATGACGAAGCATCACCTATCGAGACGTCGATTCCTGGCAACAACGGCCGCCGCATGCACCGTCGTACCTCGCCGTGTCTTGGGCGGGCCGAACAACAAACCGCCGAGCGAGAAACTGAACATCGCCTGTGTCGGTCTGGGGGCCATGGGCGGCGAAAACCTTCAGGCGTGCGAAACCGAAAACATCGTTGCCCTTTGCGACGTCGATAGCCGGGCAGCCGCCGTTACGTTCAAGCGTTATGGTAGCGCCCGACAGTTCACCGACTATCGCAAGATGTTCGATCAGGCGAAAGATATCGACGCGGTGATCGTCGCCACGCCCGACCACACCCATGCCGTCATCACGGCCGAAGCGATGCGGCGGGGAAAACACGTCTACACGCAGATGCCGCTGGCCCATGACGTTTGGGAGGCCCGGCAACTGGCTCGGCTTGCCGCCGACTCGGGTGTCGCGACGCAGATGGGCAACGAACGCTATTCGGCGCCGACGCTCAGACGCGTCTGCGAGTGGATCTGGGACGGAGCGATCGGGCCGGTTCGAGAGGTCCACTGCTGGACGAATCGCCCCCAATGGCCGCAAGGCATCGCCCGTCCGAAAGACACGCCGGCCGTGCCGTCGCATCTCGACTGGGATCTATGGCTCGGGCCGGCTCCGATGCGGCCCTATCATCCGGCCTATGTGCCGTACGATTGGCGCGGATGGCAAGATTTCGGGACCGGGGCCCTCGGGGCCATGGGATGTCACGTGATGGACGGCGTCTACTGGGCACTAAAGTTGGGCGAGGCCGACCGGTTCACCGTCGAGGCCGATTCGACGGGCGTTTCTTCCGAGACGTTTCCTCAGGCGGCGACCGTCCGCTATCGATTCCCTGGGCGCGGCACTATGCCGCCGGTTAACGTACACTGGTATGACGGCGGTCGACGACCGCCGCGACCGAAAGAACTGCCCGACACACGCGAATTCCTCGGCAGCAACGGGACGATCTTCGTCGGAGAGAAAGGAAAACTCGTGTTCGGAGCCATCACCGCGGGAACGAATCCGGGCCAGGCCGGTCCTCGACTCATGCCCGAGTCGCTGATGCGCGACTATCGGCCGCCCCAGTCAACTATTCCACGCGTCGCCGGCACGGGAAAGTGGGTCAAGGCCAGTCGGCACGTGCAAGAGTGGATCCGGGCATGCAAGGGAGGGAAGCCGGCCTGCTCGCGTTTCGAGATCGCCGGGCCGTTGACCGAACTGGCCCTGCTGGGCAACGTCGCGTTGCTCTCGGGCAAGACGCTCCAGTGGAACGTCGCGGACCTGAACGTCGAAAACGAACCCGAAGCCAATCGCTATGTACGCCGCCCCTATCGGAAGGGCTGGCAACTGTAAACGAAACCGTAGGGTGCGTCTGGACGCACCATGGACTACTGATTTCAAGATGGTGCGTCCAGACGCACCCTACAACCTACGACCGCATCGGAGGACAACCATGAGACACCAGCGCAACCGGCAGCCGACTCTGTTACTGACGATTCTGGCCGTGATGGTCGCCACCTCGCTGACGCACGCTGCCGAGAACCGAGTGATCGGCGACAAAACGCTCGTCGCCTGGGTCGCTCCGGCCGATCTGACCCAACGCGGCGGCAGTGTGCTGACGATCGAGAAGTCGGGCGGCGTCTTCGATGCGATCGTGCTGGGCGAACTGGCAACGTCGAAGTGGATGGCCGGCAGCAATTTTCATAACCGAAGCGAGACGAAACAAGACAGTTCCCCCGTCGAGACGGCCGATGCGAAAACGTTCGTCCAGATCGCCATCGTCTATCGCGGCAAGCAGGTCACCATCTATCGCAACGGCGCGAAGTATGCCGACTACTCGGTCAAAGCTTCCGAACGGTTTGCGGCCGACAGCTTCGTCCTGATGGGGTTGCGTCATACCGACGCAATGTCGAGCAACCGATTCTTCACCGGCGCGATCGACGATGCGCGAATCTACAACGTGGCGCTCGATGCGGAGCAAATAGCCGCGCTGAAGCCGAACGTGGCGTCCGACCCCGAGCCGTATGCATGGTGGGATTTCGAAGGCGGCCGGGTCGCCGATCGAATGAAGGGTCTGACGACCAGCACGCTGCTGGGCGATGCGCGAATCGCCGACGGCAAGCTCCACCTCGACAAGAAGGGTGCGTACCTGATGGCCACCAAGGAGCCGCCGGAGACGGGCATCGGTTCGATCGATCTGAGCGATGCGAACAGTAGCGCCCGGGCATTGCGAGAGCATCTGCTGGCCGACCCGTTTCGGCCCGGCTATCACTTCGTCATCCCCGAAGGGCGTGGCATGCCGTTCGATCCGAACGGGGCCGTCTATTGGAAAGGTCGTTACCATCTGTTCTACATCTTCCAGGACAAACGGGGACACAACTGGGGACACGTCTCCAGCACCGACCTGTTCCATTGGCGTCACCATCCGACCAGACTGGTCGCCGGTATGTTCAGCGGCAACTGCTTCATCAACGCGGACGGCCGCCCGACGATGTGCTATCACCAGGTGGGCCAAGGCAACGCGATGGCGGTCGCTATCGACGACGACCTGAACGAATGGGAAAAACTCGAATCGAACCCCATCACGCCCGAGACCGAGGAGGGCGATCCGCATCACGGCAAGTATAGTTCCTGGGATCCGTTCGGTTGGCAGGAAGGCGACACGGTCTACGCGATCTTCGGTGGAAAACGGCCTGCGATCGCGAAGGCCAAGAGTCTGGCCGGGCCTTGGAACTACGTGGGTGATCTGTTGGCCAACACCGTGGGCGACATCTCGATCAATGAGGACGTCTCTTGTGCCGACCTGTTCAAGATCGGTAACAAGCACATGCTCCTCTGCATCAGCCACCGGCTCGGTTGCCGCTACTACCTGGGCGACTGGAAGAACGAACAGTTCCACCCGACCTTTCACGAAAAAATGAGTTGGGTCGACAATTCGTACTTCGCACCCGAGAGCCTGCTCGACGATCAGGGCCGCCGGATCATGTGGGCATGGATCTTCGACAACCCGGGCTTCAAGACGCGGATGGACTACGGTTGGTCCGGCACAATGAGCCTGCCGCGAGTCCTGACGCTCGGCGATGACGGTATGCTGCGGATGAACCCGCCGAAGGAGATCGAACTGCTCCGCTACAACGCGCGAAAGGCGGCAAATCTCGAGGTCAAAGCCGATGCCGAACGCGTCGTCGAGGGCATTGGAGGCGACAGCCTCGAACTGGCCGTGGAGATCCGTGCAACCGGCGCGAAGCAGTTTGGCATCAAGGTCTGTTGCTCACCCGACGGCGAAGAGCAGACGCTGATCTACTACGACGCGGTCGAGAAGCAGTTGAAGGTCGACACCAACCGGTCGAGTCTGACCGAAGGTGCCAAAACGCTCGAGGCCGGCCCGTTGGAACTCGCCACCGGCGAGCCGCTCGAGTTGCGAGTCTTCATCGACCGGTCGGTCGTCGAAGTCTTCGCCAACGGGCGCCAAGCGGTCATGCGGCGGATCTATCCCTCGCGAGACGACAGCACGCAAGTCAGGCTCTTCAGCAACGGCGGCCCGGCCAAGGTCACCACGCTCGAAGCCTGGGACATGATGCCGTCGAATCCGTATTGAGCGGCCGGTTCCGGCGGTGAGAACGAAGAAGACCTCGCCGCTGCTTCGTTACCGCAAAGCAATGGTCTACAAGCCTGTCTTGCGGCCGGCCAGTCGATCAAGTCGCTCTTCGGGGCAGATTTGCAGCAGCACGCCGGGGGAATCCGAGCCGGGCTGCGGAAAGTCGGCCAGCTTGCGCAGTGCCATGTTCCTGAGCAGTCCGAAATGCCGGGCTTCTCCTCGTTCCCCGACCCAAGCGGGGCCTTTCAGCAGCAACAGCCGGTCGAAGGCGTCCCAATGCGGTGCGAACCACGTCAGCAATTTGTTCAATCGGGCGACCGCACGAAGGACCAGCGTGTCGAACTTCTGATCGGCCAGAACGTTTTCTGCCCGCGCGTGGAAGACGGGCACGTCGAGCCGAAGCTTCTCGACGATATCGGCCACCGCCCGGGCCTTCTTTCCGACCGATTCAGAGAGTGACACGTCCAGATCGGGCCGCAGCACGGCCAGCACCACGCCCGGCACCCCGCCGCCGGTCCCCACGTCGAGGATCTTCTCGTCGGGCCCAAGGAACCGAGCAATCGCCAGGCTGTCGGTCAGGTCCCGGGCGACGAACTTCTCGTAGTCGGTATGGCGGGTAAGATTGATCTTGGCGTTCCACTCCCACAACAGTTCGCAGTACTGGGTCAGCAACGCCGCCTGGGAATCGGGCAATTCGAGCCCATGCCGGGCCAGGGCGGATGCCAGAGTGTCGGGCGAAGGGTCTGTCATGGGCTTCGAGTGGGTCGCTGGGGTGATGTCGGCAGACGCGATTGCACCGGCAGAGCATAGAGGGTAAGCTAACGGCTTCAGTGTCCAACCGTTTAGCTGTCGCCGGCACGGCGACTTCACGCTGAAGCAAGGCGTGGCAAAGAAACCGCCGTGCCGGCGGCAGCTAAACGGGATGTGGCTATCGGTTCATTTGACCTGGCTCCGACCGTTTCGTCAAGCCGCCTTCGGTGATTCCATGCTACTTGACCGCGAAGAATACGTCGAGCAGATCTACTTCTTTCGCACGTTGTGCGAGCGGATGCAACAGGATATGTCGACCCAGGACCTGCTCGAGGCGATCGGCCACGAGATCCTCTCGACGACCGCCCTGCCGCACGCGATCGATTTCATGTCGACCGAGTTGCGGATGACCGGCGGTTTCGCGACGGCCATGGCCCGGCTGCCGCATTACTTCACGACGTTCCAGACCTTCGTCGTGGCCGAGGCGGAGAGGCCGGAAGGCCGGTTCGATTTTCGCATCGCGCTGGAAGTGCTTCAGCGCGAGGCCGAGTATCGGACCAAGGAGCCCACGCCTCAGGGTGTTTTCCTTTTCCAGTTCGAAACGCTCTGCCGCAATCGGCTCGGCTACGACCGGGGCCTCGAAGCGATGGCCGGCGACCCGATCTACGACGACGGCTGGCGCGAGTGGATTCTGACCGTCCGGCGCCAGGTGGGCCTGATCGACTTCGCCGACATGATTTACGTGCGCAGCGAGCAGTACCGCCGAAAACCGGACGACCCGGAGAAACCGGTGCTGTTCGGCGAGAAGGAAGGCAAGATCGCCTCGGCCAATCGCCGCAAGGACCCGTTGTTTCTCTTCTCGGCGTTGCAGCGTCATCTCGGCTACCCGAGCGTCCCAAGGCCCGGCCCGGTCGACACGCAACAATACATCGTTCCACAATTGCAGCAGAAAGTTGCACGGTTGGAAACGCGGCTAAAACTTATCGAGGAGGAACTTCGCGGAGGGATCAACCTCGAACGGTTCTACGCGAAGAAGCCGGAGGAGCCGTAGCCGCTCGGCGAAAAAAGGTTGGAACCACAGATGAACACGGATAAACACAGATAAGAAAGAATTGCGGCAGGAATCATCTTGCCGACACTTCCTCAATCCCTGTTCATCTGTGTTTATCTGTGGTTCCCTTCTGAAGCACGGTGCTCCATCACGTCTGCCGATCAGCCGGCGGAGACCGGCCGCAGGGAGGTTGTCGGGACCGCGGGCTTCGAAGTCGTCTTCTCCTTCGGCCAACGGACCGTGTTGGTTAGCTTGTTTTCAATCATGGCCTCATCCTGCAATTGCCGGAATTGCTTGGCCATTTCGATCCGTTCCTTTTTCTCGTAGACGTCCTCGAAGATGTACTGTCGCACGGTCGTGTACTCGACGTCGACCGGCGTGGTTCGGCCTTCGCAGAAGAGGATCACGAACTGGTCGTCCGCCTGGATGATTCCCGAGATCTGACCCGGCTGCAGTTTGAAGGCTTCCTCTTCCAACTTCGGTTGACCGCCGTGCTTCTTGATCGGCGGAACTTTGCCGCTCAGACCGCGACTGCCGCCTTCGACCGAGTATTCGGCGGCCAAGACTCCAAAATGGTGGGCCGTGCAGTTATCTCGGGCCATGGCCCAAACGCGCTGGGCGAGGCGGAGATCGTTCAGCACGATCGCCAGGCACCGCACCCGGGGACCGTAGTTCGCCTCATAGCCTCTACGGAGGTCTTCTTCGGAGACCTTCATGCGGCCGGCGACCAGCTTCTTCAGGGCGACCGACGGCCAGACCGAGTCGTGGCGATAGACGTCGACCGAGACACCCTGGTTCTCGGTGACCAGCGTCAGCCACGCCTTGATGTCGGGCGTTTCGTCGGGTCTCAGATCGACCGAAATCGAGGCTGCCCGGGCAATCTCTTCATTGAGATCGGCTTCGCCGATCACGATATTGGCCCGCTTGCAGGCTTGTTCGATCAGCCGACGGTTGATCGTTCCTTCGAGGACTTCTTTTCCGTAGCGCTGGATACACGCGTCGGCCAGATGGGCCGTGGTGACCTTGACCGTACCGTTGGCCGTGTTGACCAACGCGGCCACGCCCGGCATCTGACGGCTCTTGATCGGATCGTTCAAGACGTTAACCACTTCCGTATTGGCCTGGAGTTGCTGGAACACTTCGTTGGAGGCGGAACGCATCTTCCTTTTGCGAATGGCGCGTCTCAGTCCGTCTTTGGTAGCATCATCGAAGGAGACGGCCTTGGGGCCGGGCAACTCGCGATTGCGCTTGAGGATCACGTACTGTCCGCCGGCGGGAATCACTTCGGAGACCTGGCCGTCTTTCATGTTGAACGCGGCCCGTTCGATTTCCGGGTAGGACCCGTGCATGCGGATCGGCTGAATCAATCCTCCCGCGCTGGCACTGGCCGCATCGATCGAGTATTCCTTGGCCAGGTCGGGAAAACTTCCCGGTTCGGCAACCGCCTTGGCATGGACTTCCCGTGCCGTGACGTCACTTTCACAGGCAATCAACCGCGCGTCGATTGCCGGCCCGTACCTCGTCTGGAACTCCTTGACCAGATCCTCTTGGGTGATCTCTATCTGCGTACCGGCCAACCGCCGCAAGGCGAGCATCGGCCAGACGATGTCGGCCGCGTACTGTTCGCCATTGATTCCCCGTTCTTCTTCGAGCATCGTAAGCCACTGCTCGGTCGGCACGGAGAACTGGGAGGCCATCCGCTCGATTTCCTCGCTGACGTCCCCGCGCGTGATCACGATGTTCTGCCGCCGGCACTCTTCGGAAATCAGATATTTGTTGATCAGACTTTCCAGGACCGGCTCGCCATAGTGTCGCAAGCACTCCTGGCCCAACTGATCGCGAGTGATCCGCTCGCGGTTGACCTCGGCGACCACCTGCATCTTCGAGGGCATGCTCGGGGGGGTAGTCGATGTCGCGGGTGCCTTCGTCGGTGTGGCTGGATCGGCGCTGGCCGAGTCGGCCCCCCAATAGTACCGAATTATTAGACTGATTGTCACCACGGCGACGCCGCCGAGGACCATTCTTAGCCGACCAGGGCCCTGATTGGCCCGTGGATCGTCGAATCGAGTATTCTTCCTGGACATTGCGGTTCCTCCATAAACCGTTGCTACAAATAGAGTTACGCACGCGTCTGTGTCACCCGTTCTGCTATCCATGCACAGATGCGGGTGCGGCAGTATAAGACCGCTCGGCTGCCGAAACAAGATCGATTGGGGCAAACCGAGTCGGCCGAGCCGTGTATAATCCAAAACGCTCGGTCTGTGCGTCGCGCATGGCCCGACCGTCGCGCTTGATGTTGCTTTCTTTCGTCCGGCTTGGTACTAAAGTGCAGATGATGAAGAACAGCCCCGAAAAGAATGACACTGACAAGAATCGCTCTGACAAACCGACTCGCAGATTGTCTGCCCGCACGGGCCTCTTGGCAGCGGTCCTGCTGGCGAGTTGTCTGGTGGTCGGCTATCTGGTGCTCTTCGGCGATCGTGGAACCAACGGCAACGCCGAGGCGGCCGTTTCTGCGCTGCGGCTGGAAGACATCCCGTTCAATGGAACTCGGGCGTATGGCTACCTGAAGCAACTGTGTGCCTTGGGGCGTCGGCCCAGCGGATCGCCCGGCATGAGGGCCCAGCAGCGACTCCTGGCCGACCATTTCCAGAAGCTG
>JAZFUB010000514.1:0-2912 GCA_036447015.1 Thermoguttaceae bacterium
TCGGAATCTCGCGAGGCTCGGCGGCCGCGACATCCTGAATCTTCGTGCGAGCCGAGGGCAGTTGAGTCGACGGTATATCCTCCGGCAACGAGGCGAGCTTCAGCACGACCGTTCGTGTCTGGTCGCCATGGCCGATCTCTATCTTGACTTCGTCATCGATCTGGAACGTCGCAATCTGGCCACGAAGCTCGGCGGCACTTTCGATCGGCTTGTCGTCGAGCGAAACCAAACGATCGCCCGCGACGATGTTTGCGGCCGCGGCGGGACTCGCCGCGTAGACGTAACGGACCCTCACGCCGGAGTCGGCGGCGTCATCCCGCATCGGCAGGATCCCGAGAAACGGATGCCGGTAGGGTGGGAGCTTTTCAACCAGTTCCAACGAGAAGTTCAGGCGCTTGTCGTCGCGCAACACGACCATGTCGATCGATGTGCCTGCGTAGCGACGGTTCAACTGGGCCTTGACGCCGGCCGCGTGGCGGATCGGTTGGCCTTCGATCTCGACGATGCGATCGCCGGGCATCAACCCGGCTTCGGCCGCCGGCGAGTAAGGGCGACATGCGGCAATGCGCGGCTCGGCAATCGCCAGGTTCTTACCGCCCAGAGCAATACCGAGGATGCCCGGATGAAGGTCTTCGCCCTTTTTCAGCCGCGGAAGAACCTCCATGATCTGCTGGCCGGGGATCGCGAACCCGATGCCCGAGTCGTACCACTCGATGCCTGCCATGCTGCCGGTCGCTTGGGGCGACAGGGGGACGAGCACACCGAGCACTCGGCCTTGCACGTCGATCAACGGCCCGCCATAGTTGTTCGGCGAAACGGCCGCATCCGTCTGAATCGCTTTGCCCCAGATTCGCCCCATCGCGCTGAGGATTCCCACCGCTACGCCGGGTCGCTCGCCCTCGAACGACCTGCCGACGGCAATCGCCCATTGACCGATGCGCATTTCTTCGATCGGCGTGATCTGCGGAACCGGCAGCGGCTCGTCGACTTCGATCTTCAGGAGCACCAGCATGCGGCTGTGATCGGTGGCCACCAGCGTGGCCGGTCGAACCGTGTCGTTGGAAAGCCGCACGAGAATCGAGGTCGGGCGATTCACGAAGTTAAAGGCGCTGGAGATAATGTATCCGTCCGGGTCGACCACCAGACCGGTCGTCGGACCGTCGCCGAAGAGTACCTTGTCAACACGCGGCAGACCGCCGATCGTCTCGATGCGCACGACCGACCCGGCCACCCGATCGACGGCCGCACGAAAGGCCCGCTGTTCGAGCAGTTCGACGTCTTCGGCCATGGCCGGCGCAAGGACGACCATCCACAGAAGCCAAGCCGTCGGTAAAGGTGCCATCCGAGTGATCATGGGCTATTCCGGTTTCTCGTCGAGTTTCCACTGCAAGTCGACATCCAGGATGTCTTGGCCCCTGAGGATCGTCAGCGTGACGGGATCCTCGAAGTCGATGAACTCCAACTCGCTTCGAAGTGATTTGCACGATTGGATCAGTCGGCCGTCGAGCATCAGGATCAGATCGTCGGGTCGAACGCGGGCCGCCGCAGCCGGCGAGTCGGGCCGTACGTTGTCGACGTAGGGGGGCGTTCGTTGCAAGACGTCGGGCACCAGCACGATGCCGAGCGATTCCAGGCGAAGCGATCGCCGGGGTTTGTCGCGCCCGGAGTCGTCGGTGTCGGGAACGAACCGGCCGTCACGAATCGCGTCGACCGACGGGCCCAATTGTTCGATCGGGATCGCGTAGTTCAGCCAGGTGTTGTTCATCGCGTTGCGAAGTTCTTTGCCGAGCATGGCGACCAATTGGCCGCGCCGCGTCACCAGGGCCCCGCCGGCGGCGCCCGGGTTGTTCGTCACCATGTCGACCACATAGACCGGCCCGCGGTAAGGCGTTTCGTAGGTGCCGCGCCGGGCCGTCAAGTTCGTTTTGGCTGCGATGACGCCGTGTTGCACGCTCGCCGGCTCGTTGCCCGTCGCCACGCCGAAAAGATTGCTCAATGCCAACACCCGGGTGCCGCCGTCGACTTCGATGGATTGGGCAAGGTCGAAATGGGGCAGGCCGGCTGCGTCGATCTTCAGCACGGCCACTTCCAGCCGCGGATCGGCGCCGAGGAGCTTTGCCTTGAACTTTCGGCCGTCGTCGAGCGTTGCCCCGATGTGGTCGGTATCCAAAACGTAGCTGAACGCGGTCAGGATGTGTCCCTCGGCCGACACGAGCATTCCGGTCTGATAGGCCTCCATCCCACGAAAACCACCGGCACCGTAGATCTTGACCATCCTCGGTTGCAAGCGGTCGAGGGTCCGGGTGACCGAAAGATCGTCCGACTGTCCGGCCGCATGAACTGCCGGCAGAAAGAGTGCCGATGCGATCAGCAACGCTCGGAGGATTTGCCTGAGCGCTACCCTCGTTTGCTCGCAATCTCCACGTTGGGAGGTGGGAGGCATCGTTCTGGGTGCCGCGTTGGTCATCTACGGTTCCGTCTTCTCTTCGAACGTCATTTGGTTGAGATTGAAAATCGCAAACACGTCATTGCCCGACCGCACTTCCATCCGGGCGGGCACCGTCCGCCCGTCGATCTCGTGGTGCCCGGTGAAATAGATCTCGCACGGGTCGGCATCCTCGGCGGCGAACATCTCGATCGCCAACAGGCGCCCCTCGGTCGGATCGAACATGAAGCGACATTCGACCCCTTTGTGCAGCCCGACCAGCGTGTCGACCATGCGACGGGTCCTATCGGAATCGACGGCCAAGGGGACTTGGCCCAGGTAGCTAACCTCGCCGAAGTTGTCGGCCCCTTCGACGGCCAGTCGACGCCAGAGATTCAGTGCGGGCAACAGGCCGCCGCTGTCGGGCGGCAGCAGCGACGACGTGAAATCGTCGGTCGCCGTCCAGGTCATCTCGAATGCCGGGACT
>JAZFUB010000515.1:0-3929 GCA_036447015.1 Thermoguttaceae bacterium
CGACCAGAGCAGTTCAAAACGCGCCGGGCAAGCCCGGCCGCTAAACGACGATGGCGCAGCGAACCGTGCCGTCGTCGAACTCAGCGGATGCTGGCCGAGTCGGTTTCGCCCGGGCTGCGGTGCTGTTGTTCGGCCAGTTTGGTGGCCATGGCGGAAATCTGCATGCCGCCTTGAAGCTCGTGCGGGGCGAAGTAGGGGCGGCTGGTTCCGTTGGCATGCTTGAGCCGTTTGGCGGCCAATTCCTGCCAACTCATGTCGTTGTTCAGATGCCATGCCGCAACCTGGGCTGCCCGTTGGGAAATCTGGCCCGTGCCGAGCATGCGGCACAGTTGATGCACTTCCGGCTTGTCGGTGAAGCTTTCGATCGGTTTGATTTCATACTTCATCGCCGGTTGCGGTTCCCGTTTGCCGTGTTCGAGACAGACGGTGGTCACTTTCAGTTTGCCGACCTTCTCCGGCGCGACATTGAACATGCCGCCGCCCATACCCATGCCGCGGCCGCCGCCCATGCCGCCGCCGAAGCCTTGGTTGCGACCGCCGCCGCGGTTGTTCCGATTGTTATTGTTGCCTATGCCGCCGATCTGCGCCAACACGGGCACTCCGGCAAACGCTTCGGGCAGTTTCACGTTCAGTGGTTTTTGGGTCTTGTTCTCGATCATCACATTCGACTGCTTCGAATCCTTGGGGATCAGCGTCACGCTGATCTGGCCGCTTTCGATGGCCTCGAACATCTCGACCGTCTGGTTCTGGGGATTGAATTGTCCGGGCTTGAGTGGCCTGCCGCGACGCTCGGCTGCCGAGACGAGTGTCGGCAACAAGAGGACGACCAATGCCACAAGGCCCAACGCCCAACCGTACTGCAAACCACGTCGCATGATCACCACCCTCCAAGATTGTTGTTTTCGCCGTCAGCCCAAACGCTCAGGCGCAGCGCTAGCCACTTCTGCTGGACACTATATACCCTTAGCGTAATCGATTCCGACAAAAAAGCCAAGCGGAAATCGTCGCGGCGAAGCCCAACCCGCATAACTCGCTCGGGGGGGTGTCATGTAAAGCCAGGCTTGATCGGAGGGGCCCGGCTTGCACAGAACGTGGTGGCGAACTCCGGCCCACAATCGGGTACCGAGATCCGCACCAGGTCGCACAGAAGGCCGCCGATTGGGATAGATCCCCTCTATAGATGTAAATCATGGCGGCGTAAAGGCGTAAAGCCTACCGGCGTGCTACGGTTGACAGGCTGGGAGGGGTTCCTTTACATTAGGTGGCTTGAATTCTGCGAGCCGCCGGTTCCATGATATGGAAGAACCGAAGATTTCTAGATAGGAGAGAAGTGAGTCATGAAGTTCCATCGAGTAGTTTCGCGTCTGACGACACGTCGAGCGTGGATCGTCCTGCTAACCACGCTGGTCGCCTTGGCCTGTGTGGCCGGTCCGTGCCTTGCCCAGCCCGCTGACGAGCCGGTCGGCGATACCTCGGTTGTGGCACCCGCGGTCGATGGTGCGAACAGCGAAATGAAGTTTGTCTTCTATTGGGCCGTCGCGTTTATTGCCTCCCTGTTGGCGCTGGGGTTCGCCGTGAAGTTTTTCAAGGGCGTCATGGCGGCCGACGAAGGCAACGACGAGATGATCGAAATTGCCCAGTACGTCCGCGACGGGGCCGACGCTTACCTCTGGCAACAATACAAGGTCGTCTTCCTCTTCTTCGTGATCATCTTCGGTCTGTTGGCCTATATGGCGTTCGGGCTGCATGTGCAGAGCGAGTGGGTGCCGTTCGCTTTCATCACCGGTGGGTTTTTCTCCGGTTTGGCCGGTTGGTTCGGTATGAAGACGGCCACCTGGGCTTCGAGCCGAACGGCCGCCGGGGCGCAAAAGTCGTTGAACGCCGGCCTGCAAGTGGCCTTCCGCTCCGGAGCCGTGATGGGACTAACCGTCGTGGGCCTGGGACTGTTGGACATCACCGTTTGGTTCGCCGTCCTCTATTGGCTCATTCCCGCACTCGAGTACGAAGCACTCTCGCTCGTCGAGATTACGGTCACGATGCTCTGCTTCGGCATGGGTGCCAGTAGCCAGGCGTTGTTCGCGCGTGTCGGCGGCGGTATCTTCACCAAGGCGGCCGACGTCGGGGCCGATTTGGTCGGCAAGGTCGAGGCGGGCATTCCCGAAGACGACAAGCGGAACCCGGCCACCATCGCCGACAACGTGGGCGACAACGTGGGCGACGTGGCCGGCATGGGCGCCGACCTCTACGAGTCGTATTGCGGTTCGATCCTGGCCACCGCGGCCTTGGGCGTCGCAGCGTTTGCCAGCGGTACCTTGGTGCCCAAGTCGGTATTGGCCAAGTTCGCCACGGAGGCGGATGCCATCGAATACATGCAGATGAGTGCTCTCTTCCTGCCGATCGCCATGGCCGGGGTGGGAATCGTGCTTTCGATCTTGGGAATCTTCATGGTTCGCACCGGGGAGCAGGCCGATCAAAAGACGCTGTTGAAGGCGCTGGCTCGGGGTGTCGATGCTTCGAGCGTGTTGGTCATCTTCGCCGCCGTCGGCTTGACCTACCTGCTGCTGCCCGACTTCCTCGGGGTTGCGGCGAGCGTGGTCGTCGGTCTGGCTGCCGGCTGGATCATCGGCAAGTGGACCGAATACTCGACCAGCGACGAGTACAGCCCGACGAGGAATCTGGCCGACCAGGCATTGACCGGTCCGGCCACGCTGATCATCGCTGGAATTGCCGACGGCATGAAGAGCGTCTGGGTGCCCGTGATTGTCATCAGCGCGGCCACGCTGGCAGCCTTCGGATTTGCCGCGGATTGGCAGTTCAACGACGTCAACCTGTTCGCCATGGGCCTCTACGGCGTGGGCATCGCCGCGGTTGGTATGCTCAGCACGCTGGGAATCACCCTGGCCACGGACGCCTACGGGCCGATCGCCGACAACGCGGGCGGCAACGCCGAAATGGCGGGCCTCGACGCGATCGTCCGCGAGCGAACCGACGCCCTGGACAGCCTCGGCAACACCACGGCCGCGACCGGCAAGGGCTTTGCCATCGGCTCGGCCGCCCTGACCGCGCTGGCCCTGATGGCCGCCTACATCGAAGAGGTGCGGATGGGGCACGATCACTGGGGAACCTCGGTCGCCGAGGAAGTCAAGGAGCTTGGTTGGTACAAGATCAACGAGCAGATCATCGCCAAGGTCGACGAAGAGACCGTTACCGTCAAGGGCGAAGAGAAGACCAAGCGAGTTGCCGAAGTCTTCATCCTGATGCCCGAGGACGTCCGTGCCATCACCCCCAAAGCCGAAGAAGGCACGGAAGTAGCATCTTGGGAGGATTCCCCGACGGCCGAAGGTCCGGCGCTGATCGACGACCTTGTCAGCGGCGATCACGAGACGCCCGTCATCACGATTGGTGAAGCAAGCGTCGAACCGGTGATGGTCAAACGGGCCAACATGAACGACTGGATGACCTACTATGCCTGCAACGTGATGAACCCGAAGGTTTTGGTCGGCATCTTCCTCGGAGCCATGGCCACGTTCGTCTTCTGTGCGATGACCATGAAAGCGGTCGGCCGCGCGGCGTTCGGCATGGTCGAGGAAGTGCGGCGCCAATTCCGCGAGAAACCGGGCATCATGGACTACACCGAAAAGCCCGACTATGCCACCCCGGTCGCCATCAGCACCAAGGCGGCCCAGAGGGAAATGATCCTGCCGTCGCTGCTGGGGCTAGCGACGCCGATCATTGTCGGCTTGTTGTTGGGTGTGGCCGGTGTGATGGGGCTGCTCGTCGGGACGTTGACCTGTGGGTTCTGCATGGCGATCTTCATGGCCAACGCGGGCGGGTCGTGGGATAACGCCAAGAAGTATATCGAAGCCGGTGCCCATGGCGGCAAGGGCACCGAAGCCCATAAGGCGGCCGTCGTCGGCGACACCGTGGGC
>JAZFUB010000516.1:0-5387 GCA_036447015.1 Thermoguttaceae bacterium
TTTCTGTCCCACTCCTTCCGCCCTCAATTCGCCCACAGATTGTCCGGAAGACCCCTTCTTTATTTTGAGCGGTAAGAATCACACGATCTCACACATCGGGAGGATCAGCGATGGCCCATTTCATCAGAAGAGCGACGCTAACCACCGTCTTGGCCCTGGTTGCGGCGACCGCCTCGGCAGCCCTCGTGATCGAGGCGGAAGAGGCGGCCGTTCGGACCGAGGGGGCCGCTCTGCAATCGGGCATCTGGAACCTTCACAGTGCGGGCCGAGTCGGTCAGTTTTTGCGAATGGCCGGCAAAGGGACGTATCGGATCGACGTCCGTGCGTATGGCAGTCCGGCCGCCGGGCAGTGGCCCGTGATGGCGCTGATGGTCGATGGAGAAAGACACGCGACACTTGTAGTCGATCGTCCCGAGCCGACCGACTATCACTTCACGGCCGCCTTGCCCGCCGGCGTCTGCGAAGTGGCCGTTGCATTCACCAACGACGCGGTTGCCGGCGACGAAGACCGCAACCTGTACCTCGACCGCATCACGATCAGCCCGCCGGCCGGGCTGGCCGATCCGGTGCCGGTCGACGCCGAGGATCTGGCCGAGCGGTTCGAGAAGCAGGAGCAGGAAACGCTACAGCTTTGCAGGCAGCGTATCGAGAAGAATCGCAAAGCGGACGCAACCGTTCGGGTGGTCGACGCGGGCGGGCGTCCCGTGGCCGGTGCGTCGGTCGAACTCGAACAGACCGGCCACGAGTTCCTCTTCGGCTGCAACATCTACCGCTTCGATCGTTTCAAGACCGAGGCCGACAACACGGCCTATAAGCGTCGGTTCGAAGAACTGTTCAACTACGCGACGACCGGCTTCTATTGGAAATCCTATGAATGGGAACGGGGCAAACCGAACTACGCGTATACCGATGCCGTGATCGCGTGGTGCGAGCCGCGTGGGATTCGGCTCAAGGGCCATCCGCTGCTTTGGGGACATCCGGCGGGCATTCCTCGCTGGTCCGAAGGTCAACCGGAGCCGAACGTGCAGCGGCAACGGGTCGTCGATATCATGACCCGATACCACGGCAAGATCGACTTTTGGGAAGTCGTCAACGAGGCGTCGCACGTCCGCGAGCCGAAGATCGACGAGCCGTATCGCTGGGCTCGGGCGGCCGATCCGAGTGCCTATCTGATCGTCAACGACTACTACGTCATGGCCGACGGTTATCCACCCTTCTTCGCGTTGCTCTCGAAAGCCGAAACCGACGGCGTGCCGTTCGACGGGATCGGCATCCAGGCCCATGAGCCGCGGACGATGCGGTTCCCCTTGGATCGCGTCTGGCGGATCCTCGACCGGTATGCGACGTTCGGCAAGGAACTGCACATCACCGAGTTCACGCCCGCCTCGAGCGGAGCGCCGATCGCCGGTTCCCATCGCACGGGCCCCTGGGACGAAGCGGCCCAGGCCGACTACGCGACCAAATTCTACGAAGTCTGTTTCGCCCACCCGGCCGTCATGGGCCTCACCTGGTGGGACCTATGCGACAACGGCTCCTGGCTCGAAGGCGGCGGAATGCTCCGGGCCGACTTGTCGCCGAAGCCGGTTTACAACGAACTGAAACGGCTGATCCACGACGAGTGGAAAACCCGAGCGTCGGGAAAGACCGACGCCAAGGGCAACTTCGCGTTCCGCGGGTTTCACGGGACGTATCGCGTCCGCGTAAAGATGCAAGGTCGCGACGTGGAGGGTGAGTTACACGTCGGTCGAGACGCGACGAACAGTGTCACCGTCACGCTGCGCTGAGCAAGGAGACACTGAAGAAGCCGCACCAAACAACATTGTCAACGGGGCTGCTAAGCCCACCGGCTGCGACCGGTGGGACCGCGGGACCGGTGAGAGTTTCGGGACGGGTCCCACCGACCGCAGTCGGTGGGCTTGGGGTCGGTGGGCTTGGGCGTCGCTTGCCTTGGGATCTTGTCTGACTGTAGAATGGGTGGATGGGCCGGCGAACGGCGACACTCGATGTTCCAGGTTTGTGGTCTGTGCGGCTGGTGAGGAAAAAGAACGGCTCGCCGTGGCCCGGCGACCGATGTAACTTTGGGGCTGATTTGACTGCTTTGATGAGTTGCGAGCGACCGACCGCCATGGACCTGACCTATTTCAAACGCTATCGGATGGAGATCGACCTGGCCGGGCAGGATCTTTCCGATGTGGAGCTACCGCCCGGGTATCGGTTCCTGTCGTGGGACGATGCGTTGTTGGACGCCTTTGCCCGGGCGAAGTACGAGAGTTTCCGTGACGAGATCGACGCGAATGTCTTTCCGTGCCTGGGCGAATTGGACGGTTGCAAGCGATTGATGGACCAGATTTCGCGCAAGCCGGGCTTCGTGTCCGGGGCCACTTGGCTGATCGCCCATGCGGCGCCCGATCTGGAAGAGTCTGCTCGGGAAGAGCCGGAATATTGTGGAACGGTTCAGGGCATCCGGAGCCAGGACGGTTTCGGGGCGATCCAGAATATCGGGATCACGCCGGGCCATCGCGGCCGAGGCCTGGGCACCCGACTGCTCTTTCGGGCCTTGGCAGGGTTTCGTCGGGCGGGACTCGATCGGGTCTATCTGGAAGTGACCGCACAGAACGACGGGGCGGTCCGCCTCTATCGGCGACTCGGCTTTTCCACCGCCAAGACGGTCTTCAAAGCGGCGGAGGCGGCCTGCTCATAAGCCCCCCAATCGGCCGGGGTTGCGACTCGGCGCGGATCGTGGTCTGATTTGGGGTTTGGGCTTCTCTTGCGAGGACACCTGGTGAACGAGCCGATCCTTTCCCATACGTTTCCCAACGGCATGGTGCTGGTCGCCGAGCCGATGAAGGCGCTGCAATCGGCCGCGTTCACGTTCCTGGTCCCTGCCGGCTGCGTCCATGACCCGGCCGACCGAGGTGGGCTGGGCGGATTCACTTGCGAAATGGCCCTGCGCGGAGCCGGCCCACGCGACAGCCGACAGTTCATCCTCGACCTGGACAACCTGGGCGTCGAACGGAGCGAATCGGTCACCAACGGCCATACGTCCTACGGCGGTGCCACGTTGGCCGAGAACCTGCCCGACACCCTGTCCATCTTTGCCGACATGCTCCGCAGGCCGCATCTGCCGGCCGACCAGTTGGAGGCCGGGCGGTTGGTGATGTTGCAGGAACTTCGGGCGGTCGAAGACGAACCGGCACAGAAGGTGATGATCGAACTGCGGCGGCGCCACTATCCCGACCCCTGGGGACGACCGGCCCAAGGCGACTTGCAGTCGCTCGAAGCGACCACGATCGACGACGTTCGCTCGCACTTCGAACGCACCTACCAACCCGGTGGCACCATCCTCGGGGTGGCCGGCTGCATCGAGTGGGAACCGTTGAAGGAGCAGGTCGGCGAACTGTTCGGCGACTGGCAGACCGGCGATGTCAATCCGGTCGTCGAGCAACCGGCTTGGGGCAAGTACGAACATCTGCCGTACGACTCGAATCAGACGCAAGTGGGCATCTCGTACACAAGCGTGCCGTATCGTCACAAGGACTACTTCCAGGCTTGGGGGGCCGTCGGTGTGCTCGGCAGCGGTTCCAGTGCGAGGTTGTTCACCGAAATCCGCGAACGCCGAGGGCTCTGCTACAGCGTCTATGCCTCGTACCATACGTTGCGCGACCTCGGCGGTGTGTTCTGCTATGCGGGCACCAGTGCCGATCGGGCCCAAGAGACGCTCGACGTGACGCTTGCCGAACTGCGGCGATTGTCCGACGGCGTCGAGCAAGAGGAACTCGACCGGCTCACGGCCCGCATCAAGAGTGCGCTGGTGATGCAACAGGAATCGAGTTCGGCAAGAAGTTTCGGGCTGGCACGCGATTGGTACCATCTGGGCCATGCCCGAACGCTTCGCGAGGTGGAACGACTGATCGACGAACTCAGCAGAGAAAGCATCAACGCCTACCTGGCCGAGAATCCGCCGAAGGATTTCACGGTGGTCACGCTCGGCCCGGGCGAATTGGAGGTCTGATCGGTGAAGTTTCGCACCCATACGCTGGACAACGGTCTGCAGATCGTTGCCGAATGCAACGACGAGGCCCATTCGACGGCCGTCGGGTTCTTCGTCAAGGCCGGCTCGCGCGACGAGACCGATGCGGTTGCCGGCGTGAGCCATTTCCTCGAGCACATGACGTTCAAAGGCACGCCGACCCGATCGGCCGACGACGTAAACCGCGAGTTCGACGAAATTGGCGCCCAATACAACGCGTTCACGAACGAGGAGAATACGGTCTACTATGCGGCCGTGTTGCCCGAATACTTGGATCGGGCCGTCGAACTGCTGGCCGACATCCTGAGGCCCTCGCTGCGCGAGGAGGATTTCGACACCGAAAAGAAGGTCATCATCGAAGAAATTCGCATGTACGACGACCAACCGCCGTTCGGGGCCGACGAGCAGTGCAAGGCCGTCTATTATGGATCGCATCCGTTGGGCCGCAGCGTTCTGGGGACGGTCCAGAGCATCACCGACCTGTCGGTCGATGCGATGCGCGACTATTTCCACCGCCGCTACAGCCCGGACAACATCGTGCTGGCCTGTGCGGGCCGGATCGATTTCGACGCTCTGATTGCAAGCGTGTCGCGCTGTTGCGATCCGTGGCAACGAGTCGAGCACTCGCGCATCGTGGAGCCGGCCCTGCCCCATGTCGCCTTCGAGCGGCGTCAGAAGGAGATCTCCACTCAGCAATACGCCTTGCAATTGGCCCATGGTCCGGCGGCCAGGGACGACGACCGTTTCGCCGCCAAGCTGTTGGCGACCGTGTTGGGCGACGACTCGGGCAGCCGGCTCTATTGGGAGTTGATCGACACCGGACTGGCCGAACATGCCAGCACGAGCCACTGCGAGTACGAAGGGGCCGGGCTGATGATGACCTATATGAGTTGCGAACCCGAATCGACCGCCGACAACCTCCAGCGCATCCTCGACGTCTACCGCGGCGCGGAAACCGACGGCATCACGCCCGAGGAACTCCAGCAGGCCAAGAACAAAATCCGCTCGCGAATCGTCCTCTCCAGCGAGCGCCCCCGAGGACGGCTGTTCGTCGTCGGCATCGACTGGATGTATCGCGACGAGTACCGCTCGGTCGACGACGACCTCCAGACGGTGGCCGCCGTCACGGTCGACGAGATCCATGCCATGCTGGCGAAGTATCCGCTAAGCCGCAACACCACGATGACGATCGGGCCGATCGAGGAGATCGCGGCGCCGAAGTAGCCGAAGTCGCAAGACTTCGGGTGAGTGACGAAAACGCCCGAATTCTTGCGAATCCGGCTACCTGCCCTCACGCCCTCTGTCGGCCCTTCGGAACTGAAATCTGACCGGCACGCTTTCAAGAGGCGCTGGTCAA
>JAZFUB010000517.1:0-6432 GCA_036447015.1 Thermoguttaceae bacterium
CCACAGGGGGGATATTCGCCTCGTTTACACTGTAACCTGAACCACAGCAACACCTTGCGATTCGAAGGAATGCCCGTAGAACGGCCTTCGGGTGTCGGACGCGTAGCTACGGTCGCCAGACCGTGGACGGTTGCCATCGAAAAACACGCTCTGGCGAGCGTAGCTACCGGGCCAGGTCGACCCGTTTGAGCGTCACATCCAGCAGAAAGAGCAGCGTTGCCAGGGCGGCCAAGTAGGGCCAGAGCGGCATTACCCGACGGGCCGATGCCCCGGGCTCGGCAAATACTTGCTCGGGCGCCGGGTCGAACCGGCCGCCGGTCGCCGTGGCGATCGACTCCAGCAGCGCGTCGTTGGTCTCGCGCACGCGAAGTTCCTCGGCATACCCGACACTCAACGCGATACGCTCGGTTTGCTCGGGCCGTTGGGCGGCCTGAAAGGTCGTCGCCAGGCGGTAGGTCCCCGGATGCGGCGTGGAGAGCTCGACGGCGTATCGGCCGGGGGCGACTTGGGTGAAGGTCGACGTGAACGGTTTTTGATCGGGCGGCTCGACGCGGATTGAAGCCTTGGCCTCGTTGAGAAACCGGCCTTGCCGATCGATCGCATCGAGGACGACGCGCGTACGCTGCCCGCGGCGATGTGTCTGGATTACGAAATCGTTGCTCGGCCCCCCCTGCATCGCATGACGGACGAGTCGAGCCCAAAAGGGGCCGAAGTCCGGCCAGTTCAGCCAGGTGGTTGCCCAGCGATCTTGAATATCGGACGTAAAGGCAACGCTTGTGCCCAGGCCTACCCGCCACCAGGCCAGCAGAGGATCGCCCGACTCGGATGCGAGCACCACCCGGGCCGTCGGTTTCGGCTGGGTCTCGACATAGCCCAACAGGGTGGGCAACCGGCTAAGGTCGATCGCTGAGAAGATCTCGGTGGGGTCGACAGTACTGGGAGAAAAGGGCCGTTCGACGATGCCGACCCTGGCGGCGCTGGCCGCCTCGGTGGCGAAGATTCGCGGCACGGCGGCCGCATCGTTGCAGAAGTAGAAGTGGCCGCCGCCGATTTCGGCGATCCGCTCCAGGAGTATCGCAGCCGCTTCACCTCCGATCGCCACGGTCGAGATCGTAATGCCCGACTCGGCCACATCGCGAGCCAACCGCTCGAAGTCGCCGGGGTGCGAGACGCCGTCGGTCAAGACGATCATGTGTTTCAAAGGGGCGTAGGCCTCGTTCAGTGCCAGATAGGCCTTTTCGATGGCCGGGTACATGTTCGTACGGCCCACGGCATCGATCGTCTCGATGCGAGCGAGCAACTGCTGCTTCTCGGCGTCCGTGCAGTGGCTCAATTCGCTCACCCAGCGGGTTTCCTCGGTAAAGGCCAGAATGGCGACCTGGTCGGCCGGCCCGAGCATCTCGACGGCCCGGCGCGTGGCTTCCCGGGCCAGGGCGATGCTCTCTCCTTGCATCGAGACCGAGCAATCGATGACCAGCACCATGGCCAAGCCCGGCTTCTCGGTCTTCCCGGACGCTTCGCACAAGACGGGCAGAACGTTTTCGAGCTCGGTGTGCCGATAGTTGCCGGCAGTGAAGGCCCGATCGCCGCCGATGACGATCAGCCCGCCGCCGGTTTCTTCGACGTACCGCCGCAAGATCGCCATGCGCTCTGCCGGCAGCGACGTGGCCGGGACGTTCGAGAGGATCACGACGTCGTACGGTTGTAGTTGCGAGAGGTCCCCGGGAAGTTTCTCGGGTGGTCGCACTTCCACGTCGATGAACTCCTGCTGGAGTGCCGTCGCAAGCGGCTCCGCGAGCGCGGCCCGGCTTTCCACCAACAGGACGCGAGGCCGCTGGGAAACCAGCACGACGGCCGATAGTCGGTTGTTCTGGGGCAAAGTGTCCTTGAAGTCATGCAGAACGGCCGTGAGCGTCACGTCCGGCCGGTCGATGGCCTTGTACCGAAAGCGGACCCGATTTTCGCCGGGGACCAACGTGGTCTCCTCGACGCCCACCGGCTCATCTCCGGCCAGCAGTTCCACGCGTCCTTGGTTAGTGCCGGTCGACTCGGCGATGATCTCGACGGTGACCTCGACATCGAACGACTCGCCCCGGCGAACTTGCGTCGGTGCTCGAACGGCCGATACATAGGCTTCGTTTTCGGGTCGACCCGGCAATGGCACGGTCCAAATGGGGACGGTCGCGGCCCGGGCTGCGGCTAGTGCGTCGTCTTGCGTCTGATTGCCGTCGCTGAGCAACACGATCCGGGGGACGCAGGTTGCGGGCAAACGTGCCTCGGCCGCGATAATGGCTGCACCGAGATCCGTGGCGTCGCGGTTCGCTTCGGCTTCATACGTCGGCATAGCAGCAAACGGCAAAACGACCGCCCGATGGTTTCCGATGTGTTCCTTTGCCTCGGCAACGAACGCGTCGGCCGCCGCTTGCGATTTCTGAGAGATGCTCCGGCTCCGGTCGACGGCAAAGACGACGAACAATTGGTCCGACTGCGCGACAAGTTCCAAACCACACAGGGTCAGGCCCAACAGCACGATCAGCAGCACGCGTACGGCCAACGACGTGCCTCGCTGCCATCGGGCAAAGTGGACGAGGCTGCGACGCGAGTAGTAGACGACCGCCGGCAGAACGATCAGCGCAAGCAGTCCCATCGGACGCATGAGTTCGATCTGCCAGGAGTTGCCGCCCATCGTTGTCAACCTGCCGTCAACTAAGCCACCGTCGTTGATAAAGCGACCATTCCAACACTAAGAGGAGCACGGCCATCGAGAGCAAATAGGGCCAAGGTCGCACGGCCGAGCGGACCAGCGGCGGCACCGATTCGGCCGCTACGCCGATCCCCCGGGCCGCACGAAGGTCGGTTGCCGTAGCGTCGATCGGCTGAAGGTCTTGAACGGCCGTGTTATCCTCGGCATAGGCGTCGGCCGGATCGAACCGGGCGGTCAGCCGGCCCGACTCGGGGACTGTCAGTTCAAGAATCTCCTGCCATCGGCCGTTCGCCGCCAGTGCGACCGGTTTGGTTGCCACCACTTGATCGTCGAGCAAAACGTCGAGGCGGCACTCGATCGGCGCATCGGCCGCCGAAGCCACTTCGGCCAACACCTGGCATTTGCTCGGGGCGTCGTGGTTGCGCCGCACCGCGAACCGGGTGATGGCCGTGTTGCCGGTCCGGCTGCCGACCAGGGCGATTTCGACGTCGTCTGCCGTAGCGATTGTTTCTGCTCCCTCGAAGGATCCGTCGCTGATCACCACGATGCGTGCCGCCGCCTTGTCGGCGATCATCCGCCGGGCCACTTCGACCGCGTCGACCATTTTGCCGGCGCCGTCGGTCGCAGGGATCGCCTCGATGGCCGCTTGGCAGAGGGATGGATCGTTCGTCAGCGGGCAACGCACACTGACAGCCTCGCCCGACGAGATCACGGCCACCCAGTCGCAGTCGCGCAGCCCGGCGATCAAACGCATGGCCGCCTGCTTGGCCGCATCCAGTCGTGTCGGCTCAACGTCCGTAGCATTCATGCCGGCCCCGTTGTCGACGATCAACACTATATACTGCGGGCCGGGGATCAGCGGATCGGCCATGGCCACGACGAACATCGCCAAAACGGTCAATTGAACGACCAACGAGACCGCATGTCGCCGCGGTTGCCAGCGAGAGCGTACGGCGTCCTCGGCAAACACCTGCTCCCAGAAGATGGCCGTGGCCACCGACTGCCGAGGCGTCCGAATCCTCTGCCAATAGAGCAACAGGATCGGGATGGCCATCAGTGCCCAGAGCAATGCATCCGGATGTGCAACTGTCATGTGGCCCCCACCGGCCGGCCGCCGAGGATTTCCAGCAATACGCTCTGCTTCGGCGTGTCAGTCGTAATCTGCATGCACGGAATACTGCACCGCGAGCAATAGTCACGCACCGAATCGAGAAAGGCCGCGTAGATCTCCACGTAACGCCCGACGGATCGCTCGGTAATGGTTGCCTGTTGCCCAGAGGCCGCCTCCATATCCAGAAGCTCCACGTCACCGAGGAAGGTCGGCTTGGCCTCGGCCGGATCGATGATCTGCACCAGCCGAGGCTCGTAGCCATGGCCGCGGAGGATATCGAACCCTCGTCGAAAACCGTCACGGTCGTACAAATCGCTGACCACAACGACCGGTCCGTGGCGCTGGTAGCGATGGACAAAGTGCTCGGCCGTGCGTTCCAGATCGGTCCCGGTGCCCTGCGGAGCAAGCTGCCCGAGGAAGCGAAGCAGCTTGCCCAGACGCGACGGATCGCGGATCGTCGGACCGTCGCCGAGAATGCCGTCGGCAAAAGTCGTTACTGAGAAACGACTTAGGTCCTTAGTGGCCAAGTAGCCGATCGCTGTCGTAATCTGTCGGGCAACCTCCAGCTTCGACGGTTGTCCCACCTCCATGCTGGGCGAGCAGTCCAATAGCACATAGATGGGCCGATCATCGAACGGGTCGAACGTTCGGGTCATCAACTCGTCGTGCCTCGCACACCGGTTCCAGTCGACATGGCGATAATCGTCGCCGGGCGAATAGTCACGCAACCCGACGGACAGCTTCTTCTGTCGCGGTCCGATCAGCGACGGGCCATGGCTCTGCCCCGCCACCAGCGTCAGGTAGTGCAATCGCTTCAGTAGTTCGGCGTGGGAGGTCGGCATGACTGGGCTGTCCGTGCTACGGGTTCGCTGCGGGCACGTCGGGCTGGCCCTGTGGCCCGAACACCTGAGAGAGGATTTCGTCCACGATCCGGTCCGTCTGCACGGCATCGGCCTGTCCTTCGAAGTTGAGAACCATCCGATGACGCAACGCCGCATGGGCCACCGCACAAAGATCTTGCTCGGAGACCTCGCCGCGGCCCTCGAGGATCGCTCGAACCTTTGCCCCCAGGATCAACGCCTGTGCGCCCCGGGGACTGGAGCCGTATCGCACGAAACGGCGAACCGACTCGGGCGCCCGGGCATGGTCGGGATGCGTCACCGCCACGAGCGCGACCCCCTGGCGTCGAAGGTTCGCGTCGATGGGTACGCGACGGGCGATCTCGCGCATCTCGAGGATCCGCGCTGCGTCGACCACCTTCATGACCACCGGCGGCTCGCCCTCGGTCGTGCGATCGAGGATCTCCTCGATCTGCTCGGCCGTGGGGGGGGTAACCGTCAGCTTGAAGAGGAATCGATCGATCTGGGGCTCCGGCAGCGGGAAGGTTCCCTCCATCTCAAGAGGGTTCTGCGTGGCCAGCACGAAGAACGGCTGGGGCAGATCGAAGGTCTCGTTCGAGACGCTGATCGTCTGCCCCTCCATCGCTTCGAGCAAGGCCGATTGTGTCCTGGGCGTCCCCCGGTTGATCTGGTCGGCCAGCACGATATGGGAAAAGATCGGGCCCTTCTGGAATTCGAACGTCCGTCGTCCCTCGGGCGTCTCCATGACGACGTAGGTCCCCAGCAGGTCCGAAGGCATCAAGTCGGGTGTAAACTGGACCCTCTGGAACGTCAGTTTCACGACTTCCGCCAGTGTCTCGACCAGCAGCGTCTTGCCCAGGCCCGGGACCCCCTCCAGTAGCACATGCCCACCGATCACCACGGCCGTGAGCAATCCGTCGACGATCGGCTCCTGTCCGACGACGGCCTTGCCGATTTCACGTCGCAAGGCGTCGAAATCCTTGCGGAAACCGTCGAGTTGCTGCCCGATGGGGATCTCAGTGCTCATAGATCATCTTCCTTTGCTGAATCCGAAACGACCGGCCCGTCGCCTCTCGTGCCTCCTGGTAACTCGGCCATGGACATGATGGTGTCCAGGCTTGTGCCGGTCACCCTATTATACGGTATCGCCTCCTGGTCTGATTGCCAAGCACCGGCCTGAAGGCGCGGGGCGCGAAATCGCGCGACGTGGGGGGACAACGAGAGGTCGAGCGCAGCGCGGGCGGCGAGAAGCCGGCCGAGGCAAAAGCACGTGGCGATCTCGATCCGCCGCCGGCACTTTTCGGTCCACCGTAGCGGCGTATGACCGCCCGAAAGTCCATGTTTAGGAGTGCCTCGAAGGTCGGGCTGCCGGGGGTCCGTTATATGTCACCCATCTTGCCTAGTTTAACAAGAACCACGTCAAGCATTGGAAGTTCTCATTATTTTTTGTTTTTTGTATGTCAGGAACCGCACCTCAGCGGCCTATAGGAATACGGTGGTGCGTGTTGCACGCACCGGCTGTCTGATTCACTTCGTCCTCTAGAAACATTGGGGGGTAGAGTCATGAAACGTTCGATTATCGCGTTAACGATACTGGTGGCAATGGCCACGCCGAGCGTAAGCGAAGCCGTTATTATCCAAGCCGGATTTGATCTGTTCCGTACCGAAACAGCTCAGTTTAACTTTGGCTCTGGTTTGGGCATGGTGGACTTTGAAGGTGTTCCGCTGGGGAGCTTCGATTTCGGCGCGCCGGTCCT
>JAZFUB010000518.1:0-4574 GCA_036447015.1 Thermoguttaceae bacterium
CATTCGGCCGCACATCCTTATGCGTCGCATCCATAACCGACCGCGTGCTCGGCGTCGGCCGTCGGGGGCCGTTACGCTTGAACTGATTCTGATGCTGCCGGTCTGGCTGATCTTCCTGCTGGCAATCATCGAGTTCGGACAGATCCTTTGCAGCCAGCAGCAGGTCGAACTGGCCAGTCGCGTCGGCGCGGAAGAAGCGTCGCAGACGCCCGAGTTGCCGATTTCGCAGAGTGGAGAGATTCCCGCCAACGTGCTCCTTGCGATCGATCAGCAGTTGGCAAGTTCCGGTATGACGGGCTGCCATGTGCGGCTGGAGCACAATGTGGTGCCCGAGTACCCGGGCGCCCCGCCCGTGCCCGTGACGCTTACCGCCGGCACCTGCGACTGCGAGGGCCCGGCCGAGGCACTGCCCGAGATGCGGCAATACGTGCGCGTGACGGTCGGCATCGCGATGACCGAACTGACGCCGAATCTGCTCCGCGCGTTCGGATTCGATATTTCCGATCGAATCGTCCAGCACACGACGACGTTTCGGTACGAACTCTAGAGCCTGATGGAACCCTGAACGATGCACAACGAATCGGGCCTGATTCTCGCAAGGCAAGCAAGTCGCCGCCGAGGAATCGCCACGCTTTGGACGATCCTTTTCAGCGGGGCGATGCTGTTGATGCTCTGCTTCGTCGTGGAGATCGCCCACCTCTGGCTGACACGCGTCGAACTGGAGAACTCGCTGGAGGCGGCCGCACTGGCAGCGGTCAAGGAGTGGGGAGATGCCGACGGCGGCTCGACGCTGATCCCGCGCTACGTGGGCATCGACTACGCGGCCGCCAACACGCTCGACGACGACCCGGTGGCGATCACGACCAATTACGATCCCGACAATCTGCCCAACGAGAACGACGACTGCGAGGGGAATCTCGTGTTCGGAGCGATCACCGAAGATTCGACAATGTATGTGTTCGACGAGCAGGTGACCTTCAACGCGGGCATCCGGCCGACCTGCGGGCTGGGGTCGGTGTTGATCGACGCCACCGGCCAAGGCAACCTTGGCGACGATGCGGCGTGGGGCGTTGCCTTTCGCGACACGGCGGAGACACCCCCGAATCTGACGATCCTGTCGATTACGATCGACCTGCAAGCCGGCGGGGGAAGCGGACGGTTCGATTTCACGTCCTTCCCGCCCGTGCTGTCGGATAACCTCCCCGAGCCGATGATTCCCGGTCGCGACGATATCATCGGTTTCAGCGACCCGTCGGCCCAGATCGTCTTCTCACCCACCAGCGGCATGCCCTCGGCACTGACGATCTTCTTCCTACCCGACCCGGGTTTGGGAGGCGATTTGGGGTTCGAGCCGGGTGACCGATTTCGATTCGGGGCCTTTGTCGACGGCGTCTCGAAGGGGACCGGCGGCGATGATGGCGACGGCATCGGGCAGGACGACGTCGAGGTGACCGTCGTGTTCGCGCTTGGCGGCGTGCCCCTGCCGCCGGTCAGCGGCACGTTCTTCGACAACAAAGAACGCTCGAACGATTGTTACCCGGAGCATCCGGTCCATCCGACCGAAATTCCCGATCTGCCTTGCCCGCCAAGTAGTGCCCCGAACAACAATGGCCAGTCGTACGTCGGTGTTGCCGGCGCGGCCCGATCGTATGCCGTCCGGGCACAATCGACCGCCGCGGTGAACAGCCTGTTTTGTCAACTCTGCGGTGTGACGTTCGGACCGTTTTCCGTCAGCGCGAAATCGACGGCCGTCTACGATTGCGCCATTCGGCGTCCAAGGCTGATCCGCATCGACGAGTTCATCTGTCCCGGCCCATGATACGTTGGTGTGGCACAAAACGACGCCTACTCGGCCGGGTATCGGTCGCTTGCCTGATCGGAGGTGCCGGGCCGCTCGTGGGGGCTGTCCTGGCGGAGCCCCTTTTGTTGCAGGAGGTCGAGTCCGCTGAGTGGTCTGGGGACGCCCGGATGGGCCGACTCGGCCCGAGAGGCAACGGTTCGACGGTGGCCGATCCCCAACAGTTGCAGGCTCGGCCAGAGGAAATGGGCATTGTCGAACAGGTACCGCCAGCGGAAGTAGAAGCGACTGAAACACTTCGCCTGAAGATGGGCGACCTGCTGGGCCGTCAAGTGCTCGTACTTCAGCACGGGCGTGTGCATCGAATAGTGGCTGAAGTCGCGGTCGACGATCCGATCCTTCATCTGCTCGAAGAACTCGGTGCCCGGATAGGGCGTGACGATGTTGAAGTTGGCAAACGTCGGATTGACCGCTCGGGCATATTGCACCACGCGGCGAATCGACTGCTCGGTATCGCCCGGAAAGCCGATCATGAAGCCAGCCACGGTCCGGATCCCCATCTCGCGGCAGGTGGCGATGAACTGTCGCTGGCGATCGTCGTGGATCGGCCTGCGATGGTAACGTCGCAACGTTTCGTCATCGGGGGTTTCGATACCCACGGTAACACTGCTGAGCCCGACGCGACGCAAGACGCGCACCAGTTCGGGTCGCAGGACGTCGATACGGGTCTCGATCGAGAATTGGATCTTTCGCGGCAGCCGGCCGATCAGTTCGGCCAGGCGAAACGTCGCATCGTGGTTGAGTCCGAACACCGGATCGCGAAACTTGAACGAGCGGAATCCCCAATGCCGAATACCGTGGCTGATTTCCTCGGCGACGGCCTCCGGGTTGCGGAAGCGGACCGAATTGTCAAGCACGATATTGGGACAGTAGCTGCATCGGAACGTGCAGCCGCGGCTCGATTGAATCAAGGCCGTGGGAAACCGACTGAAATCGAATCCGATGCGAAAGCGACGCGGCGAGAACGGCGACCAGTCGGGCGGCGGCAGCAGATCAAGGTCCTCGATCGTGCCGAGTTGCACCGAGGCGCCCGGCCGGGCCAGGACTTCGTCGAGTTTCCAGAGCAGTTGCTCCGCCTCGCCCTTGACGATGGTCGCCCCCAGTCCGTCGAATGCCTCGGGCATGACCGAAGCGACCGATCCAACGATCAGCACGCGGGCTTTGGGATTGAGCTGGGCGACGCGTGCAATCGCTTTGCGTTCCAAGTGGAGCGTGATCAGCGAGGGACAGAAGACAACCAGGTCGGCGTCGCCCGGGACGCGATTTTCCGAGTACTCGACCCGATGCCCCAGCCGGTGGAAAATGGCCGCCAGGTGGGCCAACAGCAACGCGACCGGCCGGCGATCCCGGGTGAAGAACCGGCGGACGATCCTGCCGCGCAGTCCACCACGGCCAGGATACATGCCAATGCCGAACCCTCCGGCAAAGTCTTTCGAGACGTCCAGCTTTCGGGTATCCCATAAGACGACGCGCATCGTGTTACCCGGCCTTCCTCAGCGAGGTCTGTTCTTCGACGAACCGCTCGGTATCGTCGGTCGCAATCGAATGGACAAGTGCCGGTTCGCGCGAGGTTGCCCCGGCTCGTGCCGCGGTGGCACGGGTGGAGTTTGGATCGGCATTCGGGGTGTGTTGGTGCCGCACCGTGCGGACTTTCCCGGTCGGCGACACCAGGTAGCTGATACCTCGCCAGGTGACGCGTTGTCCGACCAGGGAACCGAGGACGCCCAGCCAATTGATCAGCCCCACGATCGGCCCTGCCACGATATCGAAACGTCTGGCCCATCGTAGCGAATGCTGTTGGTCGGGGAAGTACGTTCGTATCAGACTCTGACGCACTGCCCCGCGATACATCGACGGCAGATAGAGCATGGCGTACACACTCAGCGGAATCCAAACGGGCAAGGTCCCGAGGATTAGCGATACGGCCAGTGCGACCGAATTGGCGAGCCATCCGAGACTGCTCAGCGTCGTCGTAGCCAGGGCGAACAACCACCAGTCGAACGTGTAGAGGCGTCCCAGAAGATATTGCCGGCGGATGAACGACCACATCTCTTGCGGTGAATAGTCCATCGGCGAGGCCACGACGCAAGCCGGCTCGAAACGCACGCGCAGCCCTGCCCGACGCAATTGGCGACTGGCGACGAGATCTTCGGTCAAGGCACCGTCCCAGGCGTCGTGCAGCCCGATCGATTCGAACACGTCGCGCCGAATCCCCCACGAGCCACCCCAGATCAGGTAGTGGCTGCTTCGACCCAGCAACGCCATGACATTGCTGTTCATGCTATAGAGGAGGTGGTTGACGAATGTGGGCCGCTTGGGGACGAACCAGCGGTAACCGGTCACCGCCCCGAGCGTGCGGCGGCTCAGTCGAGCCACAATCATCCGAAGCCAGTCGGGCCGCGCCCGAGCGTCGGAGTCGATGAACGCCAAGTAACGTACGTCCGCCGAGAACCCGGTCGTGGCGGCCCGAAGATTGTGGATCTTCTGGCCGGTCGACGTGGCTTTGCCCGCGACGACCAATCGCGTGGCCACCGACGGATGTTCGGCCATGATGCGGCGAATCGTCGGGCAGGCCCGATCGTCTGCGCTTTCGACGATGAACGTCACTTCGTAATCGTCATAGTCTTGCCCAAGCAGAGCGCGAAGGTTCTGTTGAAGATCGACGTCGATGCCCTTGCAGGGAGCGAAGACAGCCGCGCGGCCGCGCGGCCGACGC
>JAZFUB010000519.1:0-6356 GCA_036447015.1 Thermoguttaceae bacterium
TGGTGAGCGCTGGTACGTCGATTTCCCCAAGCAACTCGCAATAATGAGTCCTCGCCTGGCGGTCGAGTGGAAGCGTGAACGATCGACGCGAGTAATCAACTACGTCAAGAATTGGTGCAATCAAAACGATGTCGACCAGGAGATTGTCTTCGAGAAGTTCGTCCCAGCAAAGCAACCACTCGCAAGTCGATACGCTGAATCTGCACGCAATATCGGCCCGGCGAATGACACTTTGCGGGAAGTTCTACTGGAAGCTATTGGGCGAATGTCAACGGATGACTTGTTGCGTCTCTCGATTCCACCGTCACAGCTCATTGCCATTCTACGCCCAAACCTGCTGCAGTAGGCATGTTGGAGGGACAGCAACGTGCCGCTTCCATGTATCTACATCTATCATCCACCTGAATCGTTGCCGGGCTACGGACACCTCGTGCAATGGCTGGCGGAATTGGAACAGCTAATGCGGGCGGATGCCAAGTGGGACGGTTGTGAAGTGATCCGTGTTCCGCTTGATGGGCAACTCGGATTCAACGTGGCTAACGAAGTGCGTCGCATCAAGAATAATCCCGGGCCAGCTGTTTTCATTCACAAGGCACAGCGGCGACTTTATGATAGTCTTGCCAAAAAGCTGCAACGTGACGTAAAAGTCTACTCAGCAGAGACGGCAAGCTGCGCGTCCGATATATTTGACAGGTGTCAGGAAGCTCTAGATGAATATGAGGGTGGGGAGCCAAGGATAGCTAAGCGGGAATTGGTCGCCTATCTGATCGTCGCGAAACTTGCCAGAGGCGGCTACTGGGCCGGTGGCGCGAAGAACAAAGCCTATTTGACGGCGGGTGACCTGCCCAACGGCGGATTTCCGAGGAGCGTCTCAAAGGGTGAAGTGTCCGATGCGGCAGACGTCCTTTTTAACGCAGGCTTGCTCAACAAGAAGCTCGGCGATGGCAAGCCAAAATACGGATTGGCTGAGAAGACAGTCGTCCAGCCGATTCTCGACAAAAAGTCTTTCGATGGGAATCAAAAGATGGACAAATGGTTCCAAAAGGGCAAAGAAAGAGTTCCGGCTCGCGAGTTGAGCAGGAACTACGGATGACGAAGGAAACGGCATCGGCCGGCCAACAGAGCCGTCCTGCCGACAGCGAACAAACAGGAGAAACCCGTGACGACTTCCCCCCAAACCGTTCACGTCAATCTGGCCGAGCGGAGCTACGATATCGAAATCGGCTCGGGCAACCTCGATCGGGTCTCCGCGTGTGTCGATGCGTTGGGGGCCGTTTCGCATGTGGTTATCATTACCGACGAGAATGTCCAGGAGCCTTATGCGGTTCGCGTGGCCGAGAGCCTTACCGGCGGGTCGGTCGAGGTCGATCTGCTGGTCGTCAAGCCGGGCGAACCGACCAAGTCGGCCGATATGGCGGCCGGGCTCTGGGACGGTTTGTTGCAGTTGGGTGCCGACCGAAAGACCCTGGTCATGGCCGTCGGCGGAGGCGTGGTCGGCGATCTGGCCGGATTCATCGCCGCGACCTATGCCCGGGGAGTCCGCTTCTTCCAGGTGCCGACCTCCTTGCTGGCCCAGGTCGACAGTTCGGTCGGCGGCAAGGTCGGGATCAATCTGCCGGACGCGAAGAACATGGTCGGGGCGTTCAAACAACCGGCCGCCGTGTTGATCGACACGGCCACGCTCGAAACGCTCCCCGAGCGCGAGTATCGGGCCGGCCTGGCCGAGGTCGTCAAGTATGGCGTGATCCTCGACGGGGAGTTCTTCGATTACCTCGAAACGAACGTCGAAGGACTGCTGAAACACGACACCCGTGTGTTGATCCATGTGGTCGAGCGTTGTTGCCGGTTGAAGGCCGACGTGGTCGAAAAAGACGAACGGGAAGAGACCGGCGTTCGCGCGGTGCTCAACTACGGCCATACGTTCGCCCATCCGCTGGAAACGCTGCCCGGCTACGGCCAAATCGTACATGGCGAGGCCGTCGCGATGGGCATGCTCTGTGCCTCTCGGCTGGCCGAACGCCTCGGACGCATCGACGCCTCGATGACCGAGCGGCAACAGAAGTTGCTCGAAGCACTCGGATTGCCGGTCGAACTGCCCGCGATCGACCGCGACGAGATGATGACCGCCATGATGCACGACAAGAAGGTCGAACACGGAAAGCTACGATTCGTGTTACCCAGCCGAATGGGACACGTCGAACTGGTCGGCGACGTCGACCCGGCCGACGTTCGGGCAGCGTTGGAGAGTTAGCAGCGCGTTGAAAAGCTCGTAGGGTGTGTGCTTGCACGCACGCGTTCTTGCCGACCCCAACGGGGTCCAACAACGAAGCCCAGGGTCGCGCAGCGCACGCTGGGTAACCGTCGAGCAAAACAACATCAACCTCAACGAGGTTGTACAAGCGGGTGACGCCATGTGGAACGCTTTCAGCGTTCGTTTCGTCGCCCGGTCTCTCGACCCAGGGTGCGCTGCATCGCAATTGTGCAAAAGCTTGTTTTTGGAACGAACTTTTGTTCAATTTGGTTGTGGCCGAAGGCCACCATAAGCGACCCTAGGCTTCGTTGTTCGACCCCGTTGGGGTCGATTGGGTGCGCGTTGTCGGTCACTCACTCGGCGACCGCCACTTCGTCGACCGGTTTGATCGATAGCACGGTGATCTCGCGGACGGCCGTGTAGGGGCTTCCGTCGGCCTCGGTTAGGGCTCGGAGCATTACGTAGCGGCCCTCTTTGGCTTCGAAGGTGACGGTCTGCTCGGCGTGGCGATCGGTGAATGTGCCTTGGGCCACCGGCTTGCCGAGATCGTCCCGGTCGTTGCTGACGTAGAATTCGCAGTCGCGGATATCGCCCAGGCCGCGTCGGGGCATCTGGCGGAAACCGCACACGTCGTAGGTCGCGCCCAGGTCGATGACCAGGTCGTGCGGATGGGCCGAGCCTTGGTTCTCGGTCTGCGTGTGCCAGTAGGTGTTCGGGTCGCCGTCGAACGCCCGGACCGCTTGGCCGTCGGTGGCGATTGTCTCTTCGCTGGCGGCGCGGACAAGCGTCCAGAGGTCCTTGGGCGTTTCCTGGACGTTCGATTCGAGTTGAACATTTCGTGGAAAGGGCTCGACTTCGAGCTCGGCGGCCGGGTACTTGATCGCCTCGCGAATCTTTCGCGTCCAACAGGTGCCGCAGCCGCAGTGCTCGCGTCCGCAGGTGCCGGCCACATCATGGGCCTGTTGCGGTACGATGCACGCTTCGACCAGTTGCCGTATCTCGCGATAGGCCGGATCCGACGTGTTGCGGAAACCGCCGTTGCCCGTCTGTCCCCAGCCGCCCGCATCTTTCGGCAGCGGTCCGTTGAGGATGCGGCTTTCGCTGGGCTGGGCTACGTTGATCAGGGCCTCGAGCGGCTGGCCGGCCCACTCCGAACCGAGTTGTTGGCCGATCGTCTCGCGCAGCGCCTTTTCCGCTTCGCCCGAGATGCTGCGGTCTTCGACCCGATTTCGGGAATAGTCGCCGTAGTACTGCGTGTTCAGATCGAGCCAATCGACGATCCGCTGAAAACTCTCGCGGTCGAGGTCGGCGTACTTGCGATGCTCCGTCATTAGATAGTTCGCCAATTGGCCGCCGTGGGCAAAATACTCCTTGGGCGAGCTGTAGCCCGTCTCCTGATTGCGATACGCGATCGTGACGAACTTGGGGTTCTTGGCCAACGTGTTATAGGCCCTGTTGTAGCCGTTCTCGCGGATTCCCAGCAGGTTGACCCCCGCGTCGGTCCGCTTCAGTCCGTGGCATTCGATGCAATAGCGATCCAACACCGGCTGCACGGTGCGCATGAAGCTGAACCCGCCCGCATAGTGCGGCCCGGCGGGCGGGGTCGGTTCGTTTAGCCGCATACCGCGCGGAATGGGGACCGGCATGGGCGACGAATTGCGGCTCTCGTGGCACCCGACGCAACTGGCCGTTTCGCCCGGCTGTAGGTAGACGACCGAGCGCATGGTCATCACGGCCATGCCGTTGCGATCGAGTGCTTGAAGTTGCAGCGGCACGCCGGCCGGCGCGGTGAACAGGGCCGAACCGGTCCGATCGACCGGCACCGTGCCGACGATCTCCTTGATGATCTCGTTGTTGGCGAAACTCAGTTGCGGCTTGCTGTTGGTCGGCTGGCCGTGGATCCGATTGATACGTATGTGCGTGATCGAACCGGGCTCGATCGTGTGCGGGCCGGCATAAACGTTTTGCAGGTAGAACGTGCCCGTCTTCTCATCCTCGCGACCCGCGATGTGCGACGGCAGGGCCGGCGGCATCGGGCGCCGGCGGAGCGGAATCGGCGTGAAGCACGACATCTGCGGATCGCGATAGATCAACTCGCGCCCGCCGAGCGAATCGATCAGGTAGATGCCGTACGCGTTGACGGCCTGGACGCCGCCTTGGCCCGTGCGGTTCTCCGGCGTGTAGGCCGCCAGGTAAAGATCTTCGTTCAGCGCATAAGGCATGCAGAACGCCCCGGAACCGCCCCCGCCGTAGCGGTCGGAAGCCTCGGGAAACGAGATTTCGGGCGTGATGCGTTTCAGCGGTTCCAGGCCGTCTTGCCCCTTGCGCGTGTCGACCAGCACGATCGAACCGGCCGAATAGCTGTGATGGGCCGCGGTTGTGCAGACGACCTTCTGCGAGCCGGGTACCGCCCGGGGCTCCGTCGTCATGCACGGCGACGGCGAGTAGTTGCCATAGAAGTGCGACGTCGTCGTGCCGTCGGGAGCGATCGCCCAAAGGCTCTGGTACCGAACGTCGTGCCGATTGATGTAATCCCAGCGGCAATAGACCAACCGGCCGTTGTTCATCACGCTCGGTTCCCATTCGTTGGCCTCGCCGAACGATAGCTGCCGAATGTTCGAACCGTCCAAGGCGGCACGATACACCATGTAGGTCGGCACGTAGCGGCTGCCGTGGCACCGGCCGAAGCTTTGGCTGCGCGTCGAGATGAAAGCGAAGCCGCCGCCGGGCAAGTAGCACGGATCGAAATCTTCGATCAGCACGGTCTGACGCCCTTCCCAACCTTCCATCGGATCGTTCGGCGTGCCGGTCACTTGGCGTACGCTACGGCCGTCGACCGTCGCTTCGTAGACGAGGAACCGACGCTGCTTCGTGTCCTCGATCGTATGATCGCAAAACGAAAACAGTACCTTCCGCCCGTCGTAGGAGAGGTCCGGGTGAAGCATCGATCCCTCGGGCAGCTTGCCTTGCAGCAGGACCTTGGCCCGAGGGTTGTCTTTCCACGACTCCAACACGCACAGCCCCGGGCCCGTACGGCTATGGCGGCCCAGATACTGATCGCACATGTGGCTGTAGCCGGGCGGGGGACGTTTGTTGATCAGCAATCGGTCGAAGTTCAAGGCCGGATGGGCCAGGATCATCCGTCGCCGCAGTTGGCGCACTTGCTCGATCAGTGCCGTGGAACTGCTCTGCCCGGCGATCTTCTTCTCCAACGACCGCAGTTCCGCACGTAGTCGCGGCTGCGATCGGCTGAGTTCGACGAATTCGAGCGTGCGGATCGCCAGGTCGAGCACTTCGTCGATCGAGTCGCCCGCCGGCCGTCGGCCGCGTCGGGCAATCTCTTCCAACTGGGCCTTGGTCTGGGGCGTGGGCCGATTGGACCGAAACGTGACGTCGTCCGAGAGGATCCGCAGTTCGGCGATCGACGCCCATGGCCGCCCGTGGATCTCGCTACGGGCTCGAAGCATCACGTAGCGACCCGACCGCGGCTCGTCCAACTCGATCTTCTTCTCGCGGTCGGTCTCGTCGAACGCACCACCGCCGACCGCGGACCCGAAGTTATTCGCATCGTCGCTGACGAAGAACTCGTAGTCCTTGATCGACCCGTTGCCGCCGCCTTTGGGAGGCTGATAGACGAAGCCGGTAACTTCGAGCGTTTCGCCCAGGTCGATCGTGAAGTCGTGCGGATGCCGCTTGTGTTCGCGATCCCAGCGCGTTCGCCAGATCGTGTTCGGGTCGCCGTCCATCGCTCGGAAGGCCTCATTGCCGAGCGACTGGCTGTTCGCGCCGACGTCGACCATCACGCGAACGGGAACCGGCTTGGTGTCGGACACCGCCGTGCGACAAAACATGAGAGAGGAACCGATCACAAGAAGAAGGACAACAGACCGCTTGCCGTGCATGACTGACTCCCTGTTCGGGTACGGTGGGAAGCGTAGGAGGGAATGGCCAAAAGCCAATGCCATCATCCTACCGCACGGCAGGGGGCCCTGTCAAGATGGCCGGAAGATCGGCGTTAAGGATCACTTCCCCGTTTAGCTGCCGCCGGTACGGCGGCTTGGTCAAAAGTACGTCCAAACGTCAAGCCGCCGTACCGGCGGCAGCT
>JAZFUB010000520.1:0-3692 GCA_036447015.1 Thermoguttaceae bacterium
GTGCGATGTGAGCAACTGGCGAATTTCGACGAAGCAGGTTGCCCGATGGGGATGGGAGCCGCACTGCTCTTCGCGGTGGCACCGACACTACATCAAGCGTTTCTACGGCAAGTACCCTCAGCCGCCGACGTGTCTTTCCTGAGGTTTCGACGTCCGACCGTTTAGCTGTCGCCGGTACGGCGACTTGGCCGAAAGTGCGCTGAAGCACCAAGTCGCCGTGCCGGCGACAGCTAAACGGACGGGTGTTGAAATCGGCACTTCAGCCATTGCCATCCGCCCAGCATCAGGCCCATCAGGCCCATGCACGCGAGTACCACGGCCGGTACGAACCAACCGAGGTCGAAGATCCGAAATGTCCGATCCCAGACGTCGGCCCAACGAACGACGACCACGAGTGTGGCCAGGCAGAGGAACGGGCCGTAGGGGATTTCGCTGTCGCGTCGAACGACCAACTGGATGATGCCGATCACCAGCGCGGCAAACGGCGCCAGGAAGAAGATGACCAGGCTCGTTTGCCAGCCGAGGAACGCGCCGATCATGGCCAGCAGTGTGACGTCGCCGAATCCCATGGCCTCGCGGCGCAAGGCAGCGGTGCCAATGACCCGAACCAGCCAGACCAACCCGCCGCCGCCGGCCAACCCCATCAGCGCCGTGAGCAGGCCCACGAGGCTGATTCCACCGCGAAACCAGATCACTCCGATCACGGCCGAACCGATCAGCCCCATCAACGTCAGCCGGTAGCTGGTCCGCTCGCGGACGACCCGAGCCCAACTAAGCCCACACGCACGTCGAAAACCGTGCCGCGAGTACCAGGTTCTCGGCATCAACGCAACGCACCATGCCCACCAACAGGCCAGGCAGACGGCCAACATCCATCCCGGCCCGGGCGAGTTGTTGAACGCTTGGCGCCAGATGCCGGGCGCGTTGAATTTCAGGAAGAAGAGGTACTGTTCCACGAACATCGGCTGCGGCATAGGGGGCCAGAAGCCGGGACCCTGTTCTACGATCACCGGCAGCAACGAACAGGGCAAGCAGTTGGGACCCTGTTCCACGATCACCGGCAGCAGCGAACGGGGCCAGACGGTTGCCAGCATCAGTCCTGCCAGTGTCCCCGGCACGGTGATCGCGTCGGGAATGGTCTTCTCGTCGACGTCGATCAAGGATGCGACGATCATGCAGAAGATCAGGAGCAGGTGGGCCGCGAACTGCTGGTGCAACACGAGGCGAACTGCTTCCGAGACGGGCTGAATCTCTGCCGGCAGCAGGCCGAGCCGCTCGACCTCCCACCAATACAGAGCGGCCAGTCCGACGCCGACAAGCAGTTCCACCAGCATCGGCCGGATCCAGAACCCCACTCCGTGCAGCGACGCCTCGCGACGCAATCCGAGCCAACCGAGGATCGGCAATCGATCGGACCAGCGACGCGAGGGGGCCTTCGCGTCGGCACGCGACCAGGGGCTGATCGCTCGGCGATGCCATGCCAGGCGGTAGATGCCCAAGTTGGCCAGGCTGCCGAGGCAGATGCCGAGTGCGAACACGGCGGCCATGCGAATCTCGATCGGGATGGCCAGCAGGTGATTCACGTGGTGGTTTCCGTGCCGATCGAACCGGGATCCAGCCGATCCAGGATTTCGGTGGTCAGTTGCTCGGGTGTCTTTCCTTCGGTATCGACCGTCAGATGGGCCGACTCCCGATAAATCGGCTCCCTGGCCTCCAGCAGTCCGATGATTTCGTCCAACGGCCCGCGATCGGTCAGATTGGGCCGCCGGTCGGCCGTGGTGGCGTCGCCCGTCATTCTCGCAAGGATGGTTTCCGGTTGGGCAACCAGCCAGACGACCTGGCCGTTGTTGCGCATCGCCCGGCGATTCTCCGACCGCAATGGGGCTCCGCCGCCGGCCGCCAGCACGAGCCGATCGCGGTGGCACAGATCGGCGACCACCCGGGCCTCCAAATCACGGAAGGCCGGCTCGCCGTCTTCGGCGAAGATCCGCGTGATTGTCTTGCCCGCGCGACGCTCGATCTCCACATCGGCATCGATCCACTCCCAGTCAAGCCGCTCGGCGAGCAGCTTCGCGAGCGTTGTCTTGCCGGTCGCACGATATCCGATCAGAGTCAGGTTCATAAGTCGTTCGGGATTAGCAGTTCAGTCAGGAAAAAAAGGAAGTGGGGAGAAAGGGGAAGACGAATTCTAGTTTACTTCCTCCCCTTTGGTCTTAGAACTCGTACAAAAAATCATCTCCCAAAACCGGCTCTTCCGGAGAATCTGTCGGTTGTTGTCGGCAAGCAAGGCGGACAGAAAAATGGGGGACAGAAAAATGAAGGAAAGAATGATGGCTCGTAGCAACTCCCCGCTTCACAAGGCCATTTCCTTCTCCATCATTATTTTTCTGTCCCCCATTTTTCTGTCCCACTCCTTTTGCCCTCAATTCGCCCTCGGCTTGTCGTGTGGCACAGATACCTCTTGGCCGTCACTCCTTTGCCGCGCCGGTCGCTCTCTTTACGACGCGGCGCATCAGATCGGCGGGCCCCTCTTGGCCGGTGAACAGCTTGAACTGGTAACAGGCCTGACGGACGAACATGTCGACACCGGTAACGACCGTGCAGTTGCGGCCGCGGGCGTTTTTGATCAACATCGTGTTCTCGGGATTATAGACGGCATCGAAGACGACCATCGACGGGCGCAGGTGGTGTTTGTCGTAGGGTGTCTCGTCGACGTTCGGGTGCATGCCGACCGGGGTGCAGTTGATCAACAGGTCGGCCGAGACCGTGTGACGCAACGACCATTCGATCGAGCGACACTTGAACCGGTCGGCCAACTCGGTCGCCTGTTGCTGAGCGATGTCGGCCAGGACGACTTTCACGCCACGGCGGATCAGCCCGTAGGCAATCGCCTTTCCGACGCCGCCGGCGCCCAAGATCAACGCCGTCTTGCCACCCAGCGGATTTTCTTCGTCGCGATCTTCGGTCACGGCCTCCTCGAGGCTGCTCATGGCGGCCCGATAGTCGGTGTTGTATCCGAGTCGGTTTTTTCCGTCGAACAGCACCGTATTGGCCGCTCCGATGCCGCGAACCGCCCCGTCGGCTTCGGTCAACTGCTTCAGAACCGATTCCTTGTGCGGAATGGTGACGCTAAGCCCCTTGATGCCCAACTCCGGTGCCTGCTCGAGGAAACGGGAAAGGTCCTCTCGCGGGACACGGATCGGCAGATAGACCTTGTTGAGTTTCAGGTGCCGGAAGGCCGCATTGTGGATCTGTGGGCTCAGACTATGACCGATCGGATCGGCGATCACGCCGTAGACCTCCGTCTCCGCGTCGATCCGGTCGTAGTCGTAGACCTCGGTCATCTGCTGATAGCTCAGTTGCCCGGGCGCCAACGCCCGTTCGTGATGGAACGTGGCGAAGCTGAACGGAGCCCCGAACCGGCCGGCCAACACCCGGGTGGGAATGCCGATATCGCCCATGCAGAGCCCGACCGTCGGCACGTCGCTCCGGCGGACCAGCCGCAGGATCCGCACGTTGTCCGCCGGATGGTTGGCCATGGTGCAGATCTTCACGATGTCGGGATCCAACTCGCAGAGCCGCCGGTGGATCGCCTCGAGATCGTCGGGCGTCTTGCGGAAGTCGTGCAGGCTGATGATCCGTTTGGTCGACCCGAAGCGCGGAACCATGCCGGCGATGTCCTCCTCCAGATC
>JAZFUB010000521.1:0-10251 GCA_036447015.1 Thermoguttaceae bacterium
CCAGAACCGTTCCATTCGGCCGAGGAACAAGAGGTGTGTCAGCGCATAGCCGAACAGTACGATCAGGAAGCCGGCCACGAGCCCCGGATAGAACCTACAGCAGCACGAGACCATGTACACGCCCGGGCCGATGTTGCCGGCGAACAGGGCGATCAGCAACAGCAGCCCTTTTCGCCCCGGTCCACCGCCGACTGCCCACTCGTTCTGGAACACGACACCGTCTCTGGGCGAGTCGAGCAGTGCATCGATCTTTACTTCCTTCAAATCAACGCCTCCTCGGCAGGTAGTAAATCGAGGGATCGGTCTGCATCTCGGGAAGGAATTGGACGGTCTCTCGGGACTCGATGAGCTGCGATACCTCACTGGCCGGGTCGTCCAGGTCGCCGAAGGTCAAGGCCGTGCCGATGCAGGAGATGACGCACATCGGCGTTGCGTCCGGATCGACGCCCGGCTTCAGACCGCCCTGAAGGCCTTCGTCGATTCGGGACTTGCAGAAATCACACTTCCCGACCACACCCACGGTATGTTCTTTGTATCGCTGCACCTCCCACTTCGAAGGCGGCGAGTGATACGATTGTTCGACGGCCTGGAAGACCCTCGCATTGTAGGGACAGGCCATCATGCAGTACCGGCAGCCGACGCACATGTCCTGGTCGACCGTCACGATGCCGTCGTCTCGCTGCTGGGTCGCTCCCGAGGGACAGACGCCGACACACTTCGGATCGGCGCAGTGCATGCAACGTTTCGGAATGTGGATTCGTTGAACGTTCGGGTACGTGCCCATCTCTTTTTCCACAACGACGACCCGATCCGTCATGGGCCCAAGCGCATTCTCGACCTTGCATGCGACGGAACACGTTTGGCAGCCGGTGCATTTCTCCAGGTCGACGACCATCCCCCAACGCGGCATATCAGACCTCTTTCCTGACTCGTACTTTCACGACGTCCGCCAAGCTCCCCCCGGAATCCATCACCAAAGTCTTCGGATCCGTCAGAACGTTGAGGTTGGGGATTCCCAGATCGCGGGCAAAGGGGGTTTTCCAGTGGCCGAACTGGCCGGTGAAGACAATCGTGTCGGGCCGCACGCCTTCGCGGGGGACGGCCCTGGCGCGGACTCGGCCATGGAACGACTCGATCGTAATGATGTCGTCTTCCTTGATCCCGAGCTTCTCGGCAACGCTTCGGTTGATCAGCGCGCCTTTGAATCCCGAAACTCGCTTGGCCGCCTCGGCCATCATCGGCACGGCCACGTTGCTTCCCCAGGCGAACTGCATGCTGCGGGTATTGACGAGCCAGAAGTCGTAATCCGCCGGATCGGCCCCGACCTGCCGGCAGGCGTCCTCCCAGATTTTCGTAAAATCTTCGCACTCGGGAAACGTCTGGTACTCGACCAATTGATCGTCCCACCAGTGAATGTCGTTCTCGTGGAGCCGGTTGGCCAACTCTTCGCCCACGCGCCGGATGTTCTCCTGGTAAGGCAGTTCGTATCGCAGTCCCCAACGAACCATGACCGGATGAAGGTAGTGTCGGATCTGGGGATAGGGTACGGCATAATACCCGTTCTCTTGGAACCACGAGAGACCCCGTTCCTCTTTCCCATCGGAAAGAGCCATGGTGGCCGCTTTGCACAGCCGGTCCCATATTTCCTCTGTGTCGTACTTCTTACCGGCCTGAAGTTCGTGATCCGATGCGTCTCCCTTCAGTCGGATGCCGAGGATCAGGCCCGCATTGATCGCCCCGTTGTAGTCTTCGAGCAGACCGACTCGATCGGCCACCTCGGTGGAGAAATCGGTCATGTCCATCGAGTTGACCACGGGCTCGACAACCGGCTGTCGCAACGCGAAGCCATAGGATGTCCAATACGACTCGCTGTGGACCGACGGCCCGATCCTGAAGAGTTGAAGGCCCTCGAGGTCGGTGTGGTCGGGCAGAATCAGATCCGCGAAATGATTCGTCTCGTCCAGCGTGTAACCCATGCAGGCGAAGAAGGGAAACTTCGCCATCTTCTCTTCGATGAGGTTCGTGAAGTACATCGAGATGCTGGGATTGGCACGGTACAGCAGCACAACCTCGGGCAACGTGGTCCGCGGGATGTTCTCCCAATCGTCCTCCATCGTGAGCCATGCAAGCGGGTAGTTGGAAAGAAAGGGTGACCAGCCGGTGTTCAACACCAGCGGGAGGAGTTGTTCGTACCTCGCCCTGTTCTGCGGCGAAGCCGACCAATTCTTGGCGTCGGTCGGATTCAGCGAGTTTTGCATGAAACCGTCCTTGCCCGGCCAAATGCTCGACCACCGATCGTGATGCGGCTTGTTCAAACGCTGAGAGGCGCCGATCGTGCCGCCGGGAACTTCCAGGGCCCCGATCAACATGGTCAGTACGGTCCTCGCCCAGCAGACCTGATATCCGCCGGGGCCGTTGTTGACGGTCTTGCCCAGCGTGATCGCCACGGGCCGATAAGGCAACGTCTCGCCCGAGATCTCGATCGTCTCGCCGATGTGGGCGTTTTCGACAATCTCGTGCGCAATCCGTCTGATGGTTTCGATCGGCACATCGCAGATCTCGGCGGCCCACTCGGGAGTGTACTGCTCGATGAACTCGATCAGCCGTTGAAAACTGGGCTTGCACGAAACATTCTCGTGCTCCCATTCTTGGCCGTCGGGGCCGATTTCGACGCCCGACACGGTGTACTCCCCTTCCAAGGCGAAATCGCCGATGTCGAGTGCGTCGTGCGTCTTCGCCGTTGCGTCCGCAAGGTCCCAAACCAAGGGGCTCTTCGAGCGTTTGTCGCGTATGAAGTATCCCCGGGGACCGACCAGGTAAGGGCTGTTCGTTCGTCGCTTGAGGTAAGGCACGTCACACGACCGGCCGCGATCCATCTCGCACAACAGGACGTGGACCATCGCGTACAGGAAGGCCGCGTCGGTCTTGACGCGTATCGGCACCCACTCGTCGGAGGTCGTGGCGGTTGCCGACAGGTGAGGTTCGATTTGAATCCGTTTGTAACCGCGATCCCGAGCCCGGGCATGCCGCAGCACGCCGGCGGCACCGCCGCTTGCGTTCGTGTTGTGTCCGAACGACACCAACAGTTTGCACCGAGGCGTGTCCGATGCGGCGATAAAACATCGGTGCCAGTATTCGCCGTAGAGGTGCTCGGAGTGATAGCACTTGATCCCCTGGCCTGCGCCGAGCGTGTAGTCGATCGGACCCCAGGCAGAAAGCAACGCCGGGAAAGTTCCCGAATAGGCGGCCGGCGACGCGGCCTGGCCCATGATCACGGCAAGTCGCGGAAAACCGGCCTCATCCAATCCCTCGTCCCCCCGAGTCTCCTTCAACTTCTCGGTCAGAATCGCGAGCGCTTCGTCCCACGAGATCTCCTTGAAGCCCGGATCTTCGTGGCGACCCTTCTTCGGGTTCGTGCGAAGCAGCGGAGACTTGATCCGATTCGGATTGTACATCTTCTGCAGCAGGCCGTACGCCTTGACGCAGACCTTTCCCTCGGCCGGGCTGATGTCCTTGCAGGCAGGATTGGGCTCGATGCTTCGGGCAATGCCGTCCTCGACGACGACGTTGAACAGATCGGGGCCGTTGTAGCACTGATTGCAGTACGTGGGAATCTTCTTCACGCCACTTCCTCATCGGGTGTGTTCTCACGGAAGGGCCGAAGATCTCTCGCATACTGGAGGATATCCGCCATGTATCCCATCAGGCCCGTCTTCAACATGACCCGAAGCCACACGTCGGCCAGGAAACCGGGCGTGGCCGATTCGCGCATCCCGGACTCGTCGATAATCCCGGCCCGCATCTTCTCGACGACTTGCGGGAACTCCAGTCCTTGGGAAAACATCTTCTCGATCCGGTCGCGGTTGCCGACGACCGACTCGATGTTCTTCGCGAGAAAGTCGGACGGCTGCAAAGGGGCTTCGCCAAAATGGGGTGTCAGGATTCTTTGAACGTTAAGTTTCAATAGACGCTGAAGTCCCTTGACGATCTGATCCGTGCGGTAGATGGGCGGACTTCCAGCGGGAATCAGCACATGCCCCAACTCTGGATAATGCAGACACGCCATATCGCCGGGAAAGAGCGTGGCGGTCGATTCCTCGACCAACGAGACGTGATCGCCCGAGTGGCCCGGGGTGTAATGAACCGTCAGGCGCTTGTCGCCCAAATCGATGGACTGGCCGTCGGCAACCGGCATAATCCTGTCGGCGGGAACATCGATCGTCTCGCCGAGCCGGTCGGAGAGTTCCGCTCCGAAGACCATCCTTGCCCCGCCGCTGATCTTTGCACCGTTCTTCAGGTAGAACCCCCCCCTCGGGTGGACGGCGACTCGGGCATTCGGCGCGATCTGAACAAACTGCCCGGCGGCGCCCGCATGGTCGAAATGCGTATGGGTGAGGACAATATAGTCGAGATCTTCGGCGGAAACGCCCATGCTGCTGATTGCATTGACAACGGTGTCGAACGACGCCGGGAAGCCCGGGTCGATCAGGGCCGTCTTCTCACTCCCCCTGACCAGATACGAGGAGACCAACTGCCCGTGGCCCAACGGTTCCGTATCAATCTGGAGAATATCTTGGGCGACATCACTCACCATCCCGGAGCCCTTCTCTGCAACACCTGATGGAAAACTACGCTCCATCATTACAAATCCTCCCAAAAGGTCAAGTGCAGCGGACCTCGTCATTTTGCGATCACTGTCGATGTTCGGCAACCGACTCTCCGTTACAATGGAAACGAAAGCAAGCAGATGGACGGCCAAAGCAGCCCGGCCAACGGAACATCCAGTGCGTCACGCTGATGCCCAACATTCCGCAGCCCTTCAAGATGCGGGATTGGCGTGCAACGGCCCACGCCTACGACGACTTTGTGTTCGATCCGGACGCGAAGGGACAATACCTACCGCTTGTTTGGATCGACGACAGTGCCGTGCTGCTCGTTCTGCCACCGTCCGGCGGCCGAGAAACCCGACAGGACGGCAAGACCCTCGTCGATGGTGTCGTGATTGATCATTGACGACAGCAGCGCAGGTTCCGATTACGGCTTGACGAGAGCTACGCATCGAGTAGGATTGAGTGGCGTGACATACGGGTTTGGGCCCGTAGCTCAGTTGGTTAGAGCAATCGACTCATAATCGATTGGCCGCAGGTTCGAGTCCTGCCGGGCCTACCTGGGGTGTTTGCACTGTGTTGCAGAACCCTGTGAGAGATCGCAAAGAGCCCCGTGTTTCCGGGGCTTTTTGCGTTTCTTGCGACTCGTGAAGAAGGACAAGGAGAACGGCCGATTTCCGTTACCACCAGTTCTGCAGTAGAAAGTAGGGTTTGCTCGGGTTCTTTACATTCTCCCAAGGCGGTACCAGTCGGGGAGTTTTCCAGACCTCGGCGCCTTTGTAATTGACCTGAGACTCGACTTTTCCATTGAAAGTCGCCAAACCATATTGCCATTGGTGGCCACCGTCGACGGCACGTGCCTCGATCAGCAGCCAGACGTCAGGGTCCGTTCCCCGAACGATGGCGAACATTGCACCGTCGAGCAGACCGCCTTCGGTTTTTTCATAACGGTAGATCGGCTTCGGCAGCACTCGAAGTTGCCAACGGTTGCCTTTCATGTCCGTCGACTCGGCGGAGAATTCCCGAGCCATTGCCCGCATCTGAGAAAGTCGTCGAACCGGAGAGTCGGCCGGCGGCGTTGCGCCGGGAACCGGTTTGAGTTGAACGCCCGGTCGGTCCGGATACCATGTCCTGCGACCATCTCGCACGCCGGTCAGTTTGCCCAGCGCAAGTGAATGACATTCCCTCGTCGTATGGCGCCGCGGTTCCATGTACGTGTGAATGGACATCACCACCTCGGGACGGCCTTGGTGTGTCCAAATATAGACATCTCCGTAAACGATGCCGTCCGGGATTGCATTCATTCCATGCTCGGTACTTTCCAACGGGTTCCACCACCGCTGCAGGGGCTCCGGCCGCAAGATCGCTTTCGTCCTCTCGCCTTCACCCAAGAAGAACTCCCACCTTGGCGTCTCCTCTTTTGCCAGCCGGATCGCCTCGCTGGCGTGGGTCTTCTCGGCCTCTTTCTCAGCGGAAGTCTCCTGCGCCTCGAGAGATCGGATTTGGCCGAAAACGGATAAAATGACAAACGAGTAATGAATGCAACGCATGACTTTATCTCCTGGACTGTTAGATGTAGCGTATCCGAAAATTCAATTTGCACAAGCACCTTCCAAGCCCACCGGCTGCGACCGGTGGGACCGACCGAGTGCGTACGCTGGGTCCCACCGGTCGCAGCCGGTGGGCTTGGACGCCACCTACACAGCGCAATGGAATTCTCGGACGGCCTCAGCTACTTGATTATGCCAACCCCACACTGCGGCGCCAAATCCATTCGACGGTCAACAGGACCACCAACGTCCCGATCAGCCACCACCGGTCCCAAAGCGGTACTTTGCGGACCGTCGGGGGGCCGATCTCGCGTTTGAGATCACCCAGCACGTCGGCCAGCGAGTTCGCATCGGAAAGGACCGTACCCCCGCTGTTCGAAGCAACCCGGCTGAGCAGCTCCAGATCGGGCAACGGATTTCGGTCCTCGAACGGGTCGTCGAGAATCTGTACGTCGATCGACGTGCTGTCGATCAGGGCGAAATCTTCGTAGGCGCTCAGTTCGATCCGCAAGGCCTGGGTGGCCGCGACGGGTGACGACGCGTCGACCAACTGGAGTTCCACGGCATAGTCCTCCCTGTCCGGCCGTCGGGCCATCTCGAATTCTTCACCCCACACCACGTAAGGCCCTTGTTCGCCGCTGCTTCGCTCCTGGATGCCTTCGGGCCAGCGTACGGGCGAGTCGTCGGACTCCAACTCCGTCGAAATCGATTGCGGCTCGATAAGGACGTCGACCCGGCAATTCGTCGTACGGTTGGCCCCTTCGTCGTAGGCCGCGGCTTGCAGCATGATCGTCTCGCCCGGCCGGTACGAGATCTTGTCGGTCGATGCGATCAGCCGGCGCCGGCCGTTGACGGAATTCTCCGAGAGCCAGTAGATCACGTTCCGCCAGAATTTCGCGTAGTAGCGGTTGTCGCCTTCACCCCAACGCTCGACGAACTCGGGCGCAAAGGACCGGGCGATACCCGTAGTCATGGCCATCGCACGGCCTTTGCCGTACGGCCCGACGACGACCGCCGGTTGGGCGTCCTGCTGTGCATCGGCCGAGTCGATCACGCCGATCACGCTGGCCCCCGGCTTGGCACGCAACACGCGCTGTGTCCCGCGAAAGGCGGGCAGCGACTCCAGAATCGCGAGATTCTGCTTCGCGTCGGAAACGATCGTCCAGATCGGATGCAGCGCACTGGACTGGATCGGCCGGACGTTGACCCGCGCGGCGGCACTGAAGTCGTTGCCGGCCGGCGAGCAGACGACCGGAAGCACGGGCCCCACCACACTCTCGGGCCAACCCCCGGCGGCAAAGCTCTGCGGGCCGCCGACCATACAGAGTCCTCCGCCCCGTTGATCGATCCATTCCTCGATCCACTCGAGTTCCTCGTCGCGGAAGGACATCCGATGCACGTTACTGAGGAGGATCACGTCGTAGGCAAGCAGCGCGGCACGCGTGGCCGGCAGTACGGTGGCAGAACGGCTTACCGCCGGCTGTAAGGTCCGGCGGGCCGTACACTCGATGTCCGGGTCTTGCGAAAGGGCCTCACTAAGGAAGTAGTCGGCCGAGCGGATCTCGCCGCGTCCCTGCTCGTCACGCACGACGAAGCTGTCCATCGTTCCCTCGATGTAGAGCACGCGGATCTTCGTGCGATCGACCGTCACATCGGCCGTGGCCCGGTTGTTGACCTTGGAAAGTTCGTCCGGTTGCGGCGGGACGGAAACCTGTAGCCGGGTTGCCTGCAAGTCGGTTCGGAAAGTGAGATGGAACGGCTGAATCCCGCTGCCGAGCGTGATCGGCTGTTGGGCCAACCGCTGGACGACGTTGCCTTGGTAATCGACGGCCGACAGATGGACCTCGGTTCGCGTGCCGTCGTATCCATAGCTTCGCAACCATCCCCATACGTCGATCTGCGAATACTTGCGAACCGTCGCCGGCGCCACCATGTTCAACACGGCGACGTCGCCGCTGCTGGCCGCATCGCCCAGCGGCAGGACGTGGATTGGTACTTTCATGCGGGCGTAGCGCTGGGCCATCTCCTCCACGCCGGCCGGATCGCGGACCCGACCATCGGAAAAGAGGACGACCGCGTGCGGTGGCGTCTGCGCGAATCGGCCCGTCAATTGACGCAATGCCGCCAGCAGTTGCGTGTCGCGATCCGCCGGTGTGACGGTCGAGAGAAGCTCGTCGGCCTCGGTCGATTCGACGGCGGCCAGCCGGCGGCCGAAGCGATAAACGTCCAACGCGGGCCGTTGCTCACGCGGCAGCAGGCGGCCGGCCTGCCGAATCGTCGCGGCCGTCTGCTCGAAGCGGCTCGGCTTGTCGCCCAGGGCCATGCTCCTCGACGCATCCACCAGGTAGAAGACGTGGGGCCGCCGGACGGAGCCGGGTAGATGGTCCACGCGAACCGGATTGGCAAGCAACGCCGCCAGTACGAGGATGATCGTCGCCCGAATCGCCAACAGTCCCCAGTGCCGGGCATTCGCCGCCGGCGGCCCGAAGCCCCAACGGATCAGCAAGAACAACACGCCCGCCACCGCGGCCAGCGCGCCCAGCAGCCCGGCCGATACCGGGGACATCAGATCGATTGCAGAGAGCGGGCCCATGCGTATCCTGTTGTTCCTCCATCAATCGCGTGGTGATCGATCGCTTTCGATTCGGTCAGCCGATACTGTTGCAGCATGCGAGTCCTGCGAAAGGACCTTGAAGTAACGCTCGACCATCGCCTTGTAACTTGGCGGCGTGGCTTCGTCGTCCGAGGCGATCAGGTCGCGCAGCAACAACTCGCGGGCCTGATCCTGGAGTTGTTCGATGATCGCTTCGAGATGCCCGACGTATGTGCCCGGGGCGTGATAGTAGATGGAGCCGTCGGACCGATTCCACTGCCATCCGCCGAAATTCGCCTCCGTCCAGCCCTCCCCCTGCATGGCGTCGAGCAGTTTCTCGGCCGGCTGGCCGCCGGATTGTTTCTCGAGATCTTGCACCAGGAGGTCGGCCTCGCGATGCCAGTCGGAAATCCCGGTCTGCGTTTCGAGTTTCGTCAGCTTCTCGTGCAAGGCCGCGGCGCGGCGTTCCATGGCCAGCAAGGCCTCCAGTTGGGGTGCGACGACCTGGCGATGCAACGAGTCGAGCCGCTGAGCGAGTGCCCCCAGGCGATCGGCCAGGCGGTTGGCTTCGTCCAGATCGCGAGTCGAGAGACCCCGCCCCGATCCTCCCGGGTTTTCTCGCCCGGACCGCAGGCGAGCGGCCAGCCCTTGCATCCGGCCGACAATGGCCGCCACGTCGTCTTCACGCAACAACTGCTCGATCTGGTCGGCTGTTTCTCGGTTGGGCGTCTCTCGGCCGGATTCGCCATCCGCGTTGGCCAGCGCATCGAGCAGGTCTTTGAGCGTGCGTCCCCCCTCGGCCGTTCGTGTTGCCAGATCGAGAAGATCCTCGTCGGACATTCCGTGACCGGGGCCGGTTCCGTGACCTTGGCCACTCTTCTGCCCCTCGCCGCCCGACTCTCCTTCGCCTCGTGCTTTGTCTTTTCCTTGACCTCCTTGGCCTTCCTCGCCTCGTTGGTCCTTTCCCTGACCGGGCTGATCTCCTTGATCGCCTTTCGAAGGTGAGGGCGGCGGGGTCTCGGAGGCCTTGTTGCCGGGGACCGCCTCGCCGAGCGCCCGTTCGCGTTGGGCCAACTGGCCGGCCATATCGCGGGCCCGGGCAATGCGATCGGCCGTTTGGCGGGCCATCAGTCCCTCGACGTGCCGTGCCAACTCGGCAAACAGGGCTCCTGCTTCTTTGGCGGCGGCGCTCGCTTCCTCGGTGTTGCCACGAGCCATCGCACCGGAAACCTGCTCGGCCTTCTTCGTGGCTTTGTCCATTCGCGTATGGGTCAGGTCGGTCAGCCCGTCAATATCTTTCATCGTCTCTTGCACGTCGTGGGCGTCGTAGACAATGTCGCGCTGGAACTGTTCGAGTTGCCCGCGATCCATGCCGTCGGAGTCTCCCGGCTGCCGATCTTCCTTACCGGACGACGCATCGGACTTCTGTGGTTGCCCGGTCTGTCCCGGAGATTCGCCCGGACGGTCGGACTGCGAGCCGGACCGGTCACGCGCAGTTCCA
>JAZFUB010000522.1:0-9506 GCA_036447015.1 Thermoguttaceae bacterium
TGTCGGCCAGCTCGGGCAGGATGTGGCTGGAGATCATGATCGTCTTGCCCAGCGTGCGAAGTTGCTTCAGCAGGGCACGGATTTCGATCCTCGCCCGGGGGTCGAGCCCGCTGGCCGGTTCGTCCAGCAGAAGGACTTGCGGATCGTGCAGCAGAACCCGGGCCAGGCCGAGTCGCTGGGTCATGCCGCGCGACAGGCTCGTGACCAGGGCCTCGCGTTTGTAACCGAGGTCGACCATTTCGAGCATCTTTTCGCACACCTTGCGACGCGCCGGGCCCTTGATGCGATAGGCCGCGGCGAAGAACTCGAGATACTCGATCACCTTCATGTCGTCGTACACGCCGAAGAAGTCGGGCATGTAGCCGATCAGCCGGCGGATTTCCTTCGGATGCGTGTAGATCGAGTAGCCACAGACGGTCGCCTCGCCCCAACTCGGTTGCAGCAGCGTGGCCAGGATCTTCATCGTCGTGGTCTTGCCCGATCCGTTCGGGCCGATAAAGCCGAACAGATCGCCCTCGTCCAACTCGATCGTGAGCCGGTCGATTGCGTGCAAGTCGCCGTAGGCTTTCGTGAGGTCTTGCGTTTTGATCATTGCGGAAGCCGCTGGGTTAATGGTTGGTTGGTCGCTCTACTCTTTCCACGGGCAACACGAAACGATAGAACGTCACTCGGTTCTCTTTCGTGTCGTCGAGCGGCCGCCCGTCGCGCAACAGTTCGGCCCCATGGTGGCCGTCGGGCGCGGCGGCAATCAGTACGGCGCGGCCCGTCTTCAACAGTTCGCTCAGATCGACGAATCGCTGGTAGCCGTTGGTCAGTTTCGTATATCGCCGCCCACCGGCCGCTTCGAAAAACATCATCTTGTTGAGGATGTACGACACGTCGAGGCTCGCAGGATCGTACGGCGTCGATTCCTGGTGGTAGCTGTGCTTCTCGGTGTCGGCCACGACATGCTGGCCCGTCAAGAGGGTTCGCAGTTCGCTGCGCCGAACCGACGAGTCGATGCGGACCGGTTTGCCCGGCTCGATCGTGTCGATCCGATAGACCCAGCGATCGAAAGCCAACAGGCAATCGGTAAGCGGAAACGTCAGCCCGCTGGTGATCGTGCCCGAGAGAGACTGTTGCTGCCCGGTCAGGTCTGCGTCGATGCCCGCGCCCACCTTTGCCTGCCATCGGGCCGTGAGGCATTTGGTCGACCCGACCGGGATCGGCATGTCGGAGATCTGGTCCAACTGTGGCGAGAACTCATAGCTTTGGCTGTAAGCGACCGGACTGATTGCCTGCGGATTCATGCCCCCGAGCGCCGTCCCCGGCAACCCGAACCAGCCGAGCAGCACACGTGTGTCGGGCGTGCCGGGCCGCGCCAGAACGTCCGGGTTGGGGCGAAATGTCAGGTCGTACGTCTGAGACTTCGGGCTGAAAACCGAGAACCAACTCGTACCCCGAACGAGTTTCGATGTCATGTCGACGTCGACCAGGTCGACTTGATTGATGCGTACCCGATCGCCTTTGAGATAGTGGGCCAAACCGTAGGCACCCAGGCAAAACGCCACGACGACCGTCGGAAAGGTGATCCAGGTCCATCGCATGCGCCCGATCCTTCGCAGGAAGAGATAATCACAAGGTCCGATCAGCAGCAGGTAGACGACAATCAGCACGGCGACGCCCCAGAACGGCATCATCCACACACCGTCGTAGCGATCCATTGCGCTGCGCAGATGCCCGGCCATGTCGCGATAGCCGGGCTGCATCACCGCGGAACTCTCGCTCGAATCGTCCGACGGAACGACCGGGGGCTCGATCAGTCGGGTGACCAGTTCGGGACGGTCGGCCCACTTGCTCAACGGCTCGCGGTCGAGATCGGCCGCAAGGAAGATGACTTGCCCGAACCCGCGCGGCGTGCGGATCACCAACGGCATGCTGTCGGCTTCCCGGACTTCAACGATTCCTCGAACGTCGGTCAATTGCGGCACTTCGAACGCCCCCTCCACGCGAGGGACCGGCAGCGAACTGAGCACAAAGGATTCCAACGCACCCATCTGCGTATCGCGCAACGGCACCATCGCATTGAGACGCCCCGGTGCGAATCGGGCCAACGGGGCCCCCTCGGCCAAAACGGTTTCGGCCTGCGAACCGACGCTGAGGATCAGTTTCCCGCCCATGCGGATCCACTGGTCGATCGCTTCGAGACGCGCATCGTCGGGCTTCAGGTCGGCGAACGCCTCGGGTCGGCTGGTCGACAGGACCAACACGTCGACGCCCTCGTAGCCGTACCATCGGTCGGGCAACTGGCTGCAATCCGGAAGCCGAACGGCAACGGGCCGCTCGGCCTCGTCCTGACGCAAGAGCCCTATCGCAGCTTCCAGGCCGATCGGGTCGGGCGCCACGGCAACGATCAGTTGTCGAGCTGCCCCGATCGCGGGACGATAGTGCAGACCGAACCCGGTCACATCGGCGTCGGCTTTGCTGGAAAACACCTTCCTCGCGATTCCCTGGCCTCCTCCTTCCGCTTCGACGGTTAATTGGCTATCGACCCGTCCGAACCGGACATAGCCGCCGGTGACCTGACTGGGAATGCCGTCGCCGTCCGGCACGATAATGCGTGACACGTCGCCCAAAACCTCGACGGGCGTCCAAACGCCAACCTTATAGACTCCGCCGAACCCGACGCGGATCCCGAGAATCTCCGGCGGGGGAGGCATCGCATGGCTGACAGCCGGCGCGAAAGTCCCCGCGCTTAGTAGCAGGCCGAGCAACAGGATGACGGTCCGTCGTGTCATGGCTTCCCTGCGTCGGGACACGTGCAGACCAGCCGGCCGCAACCCGGGCAGCCGGCGCCGTATTTGTCGGTGATCGCTTTGGTCAGATCGACGTCGGCAACGTTGGCGATCGTCGTCAGCCATGCCAGCACGTCGGCGAACTCCTCGGACTGCTCCGCGGGCGTGCCTTCTCGCAGCGCGGTGGCCAACTCGCCGATCTCTTCGATCAGCCACATGAACGTGCCGTCGATACCCCGGGCTTCGTCCTTTGGGAAATACATCCGGCGGATGAGTTGCTGAAAATCGGCCAATGAAACCGACGCCTCACCTTCTCGAGTCGAGTTGTCATTCATGGACGGTCTGTCTCCGCTGTAGCCGGATTCGCAAGAATTCGGGTTTTTTGGTATCACGCCTGAATTCTTGCGAATCCAGCTACGACTATTGATCGATCGATTCCAGGTTCTCCAGCATGAATTCGGCGCCCGGGTAGTCGGGGGCCATCTCTAATAGCTCTTTTAGGGTATCCGCAGCCTTGGCGTGATCTCCCGCTTCGATCTGGGCGTCGGCCAAGGCGTAGCGAAGGTACGGAGTGGCCGGGTCCAACTCGATGGCCACCTCGAACTCCTCGATCGCCTCAGCGAAATTATGGCTGCCGATCAGCGCTTCGGCAAATGTCCGATGCGAATCCGCATCCATTACGTCAATATAGACTGCCTGGTTCGCCCATTTAGCCGCTTCGTCGTAGTCGTCTCGGCGGATGGCCATTTCTGCCAGCTTTTTTCGTGTCGCGAGGTCGTCGGCATCGGCGTCCGCAATGCGTCGAAGCGCCGCGGCAAGCCGCTCGTCGTTGTCCGACAGCAAATACACCCGAGCGAGGGACTTCGTCCACTTCAGATTGATGGGATCGAGCCGTTGGCCCGTCGCGTACAGTTCGGCCGCCTCCCCGTAATGCTCTGCTTTGAGCTTCAGGGCAGCCAGCAGATTCAACGCGCTGGGATGCGGGTCGTCGCGAACCTGCCCGTCCACCAGCAGGCAGCCTTCCAACAGGGCGACGGCCTCTTCGGGGCTCTTCTTGGCGATCCGCAATCGGGCAACGACGTAGGTGGCCTGTTGGTGCTTGGGATGTTTCTTCAAGACGTTCCGGGCCAGTTCGAGGGCCTCGTCGCCGGCATCCCGGTTGAGATAAGCGACGGCCAGCGCGGCGGCCGTGTCGGCGTCGTCGGGGTGTTCGCGGTGCGATCGCAAGAGGTCCTCGAAATCGGCGCCCGAGGGACGTGCCAGGCTCGACATGCCCGCGACCAATTCCCTCAAGTAGTCGACGTATCCCTGCTCGAACTGTTCGAGCGAAAGACCGAAGATCTCGGGCAGGGCTTCGTCGGTCGATTGCCCGCGGCTATAAGCGGCCAACAGTTTCCTTGGTTGCCCCGACCCGAATCGGTTCAGCATGTACTCGACATAAAGCTCCGCCTGACAATAGGCCATCTGCCAATCGCTGCCGTTCTTCGGACGGGAGAAACCGAAATTGAGCGTTCGCAGGTTGAACAGCCGGCCTTTTGGAACCCGATCCATCAGCAGTTCGTTCCAACGCTGCGGTCGCGGACGGTCTTCGTAGAAGACGGCCACCCCCTCGGTGAACCAGTGGGGGATGTTGAAGTCCGTCTGTTGCAGCGTGACGACATGGGCCAGTTCGTGTTCGAGCACGCGAGCCCAACCGAAATGCCGGGCCGATCGAGGGTCGTTCGGCGAGGCCATCGCCACCAGCCGACCGGTACACGCGGCCACGAGGCCCAGGTAGGGTAAACCAATCAGACGCGTACTGAACCACTGCTGTCCGTCGTGGGCTCCGTCGCTGTTGAAAATCTCGATCAGCGGTTTCTCCGGCGGGCGGTAACCGAACTTTCGGCACATCTCGGGATAGATCGCTTCGAGGTGGCGTGCCGCGTATCGGGCCAACAGTTCGTCACGCTCGCCGTCGTACCGGATCAGGAAATGCTCCGTTTCGAGCGTTGCCATGCGGTCGAGCAGGTCGAGCACTTCCAGCGAGTTCTTCACTCGAACGTTGAACGGATCGGCGTCGAACGCTTCGTCGAGCAGACGCCGGGCCTTGGCCTCGTCGCCGCCGGCCATATACAAGAGCCCCAGATGCGATCGCGGACCGAGCATCCGCGGCATCCGCCGGATCGCTTCAACATAGAAGGGCTCTGCCTGTCGAAGCTTCTTTCGGTCGGCAAGCTGGTCGGCCAACGTCAGGAAGAACGTCCCGGCGTGGGCGTTTCGCTCGGTGACTTCTTCGACCAGGCGAGCGAACCGCGTCGCCTGGCCCTTCTCGGCCGACTGGTCCAACAGGAGGTAGCAGGCCGCTATGCGCCCGAGCGTCTCTTCGTCCAACGGATTGAGCGGCAGGGCCTTTTTCTTGAGCAAATCGAGGGTTTCGTCGAGCTGGAAGTTGGCCCATGCCAGATCGGCCTTGCCCAGCCAGGCGGAACGCAACCGGGGATTGATCTCGATCGCCCGATCCAGCGATATCCGGGCTGCCTCGAAATCGCGATTCTGCAACGCCAATCGGGCCATGGCCACGTGGACGTCGGCCGCGTTGGGGTTGAGTTCCAATGCCGCCTGGAATTCGGCCGCCGCATCGGCCTTGTTGTATTTCTCGAGAAAGAGCAATCCGGCCTCGTACGGGGCGAGCCAGTACCGCGGCTCCAACTTCAACGCGTCGGGATACAACTCGTTGACCAGGAAGTTGAACTGATCGTCAAGCCGGTTCCACCGTGCATATCGGGCCGCAGCCAGGCCGATCCAGCGCAACGACTCGGCCTGTTGGAGATCGTGGTCGTTGTAATGGCGGACCAAGTCGGCGTAGCCGCGCTCGGCTTCGTCGAGTCGGCCGGCCAGACGAGCCAACTCCGCACGAACCCATCGGGCCTGCAACTCGTCGCGGTCCAATCGCAAGGCTTCGTCGGCACAGTCCCCGGCCGTCTCGCAATCTCCGCGCTGCAATGCGAGAGATGCCAACTCCGCCTGGATCTCGGCCCGACCGTCGGCCAGGGTGCTGAGTGCCGCGACCGCTTCGTCCCGTTTTCCTTGTGCACACAGGCACCGAGCCAACCCCATTGCCGCGACCGGGTCGGTCCGTGCCGAGTCGGCGAAGATCTCGGCCGCCTCGGCATGCTTGCCCCCCAGCAGCAGAGCCCGAGCCGTGGCCAAGTCCTCTGCGGTTGCCGTGGCAGCGGCCGCCATGACCGGCATGCAGCCGAACAACAGGATTATCAGACGATTTATCAGCATGAGATTCACCCAGCATGTACGTTACCCCAACCGGCCCGTTTCATCAACCTGCCCCCCTTTCCTCCGTAGCTCAGACTGTGCCTGACGAGGTACTGAAACTTCACTCAACGTGGCGTTGTGGTGCTACCGGCCCAGTAGCCACTCGACCACCCGCACCAGGCCATCTTCGTCGTGAGTCGGGGCGAGCCGGTCGGCGGCCGCTTTGACGGGTTCCAGGGCGTTGCCCATGGCGATGCCCAGTCCGGCGGCACGGATCATCGGGATGTCGTTTACGTCGTCGCCGACGGCACAGATCGACTTCGTTTCGATCCCCCATTGGGCAGCCAATCGCTGGATGGCCGACCATTTCGTCACGCCTGCCGGGGAAATCTCGCACATGAAACCACGGTAGCGGGGGCTGCGCAACACGTGCGTGTAGAGTTGCTCGGGAAAGCATCGCTGCAACTCGATCTCCAACCGCACCATCTGCTCCTTCGTGCCCATGGCGAAACCGGTGAACACGCCCGGCGGCGGGTCGGTGATGAGGCTCCGTCGCACGCGGCCGCAGTCGGGGTTCAGTTCGAGGTACTCGGCCAACTCGGGGCTCTCGACGGTCGCTCGGGCACAATAGAAATCGAAGCCCTCGGTGTAGGTGTCGGCACACAAGACAGGGTCGTAGCCGCAACGGTCGATCAGAGCCAGCGTGCCGCGGAGCAAGCTGCGATCGAACTCGGCCTGGTAGAGCGTGCGATGGTCTATCGGGTCCTTGACCAGTGCGCCGCTGGCGGTGACCAACGGGACGTCGATCCCCAGCGGCTCGACCAGGTGCAACGTGCGACTGTAACGCCGGCCCGTGGCCAAAACGACGTGAATGCCCGCCTTGCCGGCGCGGATCAAGGCCGCCTGCGTGGCTTCGGTCAAGTCGTCGTGGCTGTTCAACAGCGTCCCGTCGACGTCGATGGCGAGTAATTGGTACTGGGGCATGTCTACGGTCCGGGGTGCATGCCGGCAAGTTGGGCGGCCGACTTGATTTGCTCGTCGACCAGATACTGGCGGCCTTGGCGGATGGCGATGTGGTCCCAGGGCAAACTTGCATCGATCGGATACGGCGTATGTATCGATTGTTCGATGTCGATCCCGGTGTCGGCCAACGCTTGCCACCAGAGGTCCGCCTGGAAATGTTCGCCCCAGGCATCGAACCTTGCTCCGGCGCGCCATACCGCCTCGATGGCCCGGCCCAGGCTTCGGTCACCGCGGCAGAGCACGCCTTCGAGCAGGCTGGCGCCGATGTCGTGGCATTTCAGGTGGACGCTGCGCATTCGTTTGCGCTGATAGAGGTACTCCCGGGCTTCGGCGAAATACTCGCGCCGCTGCATGGCGTTGAACTGGTACGGCGTCTGGGGCTTCGGCACGAAGTTCGAGACGTTGGCGACGACCGTGGGGAACCGGCCGGTGACTTCCTTGCCGAGCCGCGAGATCGTTTCGGCCATTTCGATGATTCCGTCCAGATCGGTCAGCCGTTCGCCCGGCAGTCCACACATGAAATAGAGCTTTACCCGCGAGAAACCATTCTCGAACGCGATCCGGCAGCCCTCGTAAAGGTCCTCGTTCTTGATCTTCTTGCCGACCTGCTCGCGCATGTCGTCGCGTGCGACCTCGGGCGCCAACGTCAGGCCGCCATGGCGATCGGTGTTCAGCAGGTTGCCCAGCGTACGCCATTGTTCGTTGATCCGCAGGCTGGGCACCGAAATGCTCACGCCCAGCGGCCGGAAGATTTCGTACAACCGCCGCAGGAGTTCTTCGAGGTCCGGGTAGTCGCTCGTGGAAAGCGACAGCAGCGAAATCTCGTTGTAGCCCGTGTTCTGATACGACTCGACGGCCGCACGGACGATCGTCTCGACCGAGCGGAAGCGCAAGGGCCGTTTCAATGTCGTGCTTTGGCAGAACCGGCACCGGCCGGGGCAGCCGCGCATGATCTCGATGGCAATGCGGTCCTGCACGCATTCGACGAACGGAACCACCGGCGAAGTGGGCAACGGCACGGCATCCAGATCGGCCACGACCGCCGGCTCGATCACCGTGGGCACGTCCGGTCGGGTCGGTCGCACGGCCGCCGGTCGGCCGTTGTGCTGCTGGGGTTCGTAGAATCGCGGCACATAGACATAAGGGAATCGGGCCGCCATGGCCGCCAGCATCGACTCGCGATCCGTGCCGGTCGCTTTCAGTCGCCGCCACTCGTCGCACACGGCCGGCAAGCTCTCTTCGCCGTCGCCGACGACGAACAGGTCGATGAAGCGAGCCATCGGTTCCGGGTTGGCCGTGCCGGGCCCTCCGGCGATGACCAGCGGATGTTCGAGGGTCCGCCGGGCGGCGTCGAGCGGGATCCCGCCGAGGTCCAGGATGGTCAGCACATTCGTACAGCACAGGTCGTACTGCAGCGTGAACCCCAGCACGTCGAACCGGTCGAGCGGGGTGAATGTTTCAAGTCCCCAGAGCGGCACCTCGTGCTCGCGAAGCAATTTCTCCATGTCCATATCCGGCGCGAAAACCCGCTCGCAGGCCCAATCGTCGCGCCGATTCATGATCGCATAGAGCACCTGCAGCCCATGATGGCTCATGCCGATCGAGTACCGGTCGGGAAAGGCCAGGCAAAGTCTTCCCAGGGGTTTTTCGAGCGGCTTTCCATCGGGCGTGCGATGTTCCTTGACGATGGAGCCCAATTCGCCACCCACATACTGGGCCGGGGCCTGGACCTTCGGCAGCAGACGTGAAACAACGAAATCTTTCAGGGAGGACGGCTGGTCGAGCATGGCTTTTGTTGGTGTTTCGGAGTGTCGAGCCTTATATTATTGCAGAAGAATCCGTTGAAAGACAGGGCCACCGGCTTGGGGGTTCGGCTCGGGGCGAGTATAATGGGATTTGGTGCCGAAACCGGTGCAACCCATTTCGCATTGAACATTGGACATTGAACATTGGGACTTGTGAATTGAAAATGTGCCAGCAAAACCACCCAGCGTGGATCCGCCTCTGTCTCTGCCTGGCCGCATGGCTGGTGGCAGTCGACGCGCCGGCCCAGGGCCGTGATCTGTTTGCGGACGCTCGCGACCGGATGGTCGACGAGGAGATTGTCGCCGCCGGGGTGAAGAATGCTCGGGTGATCGAGGCAATACGGACCACGCCGCGGCATGAGTTCGTGCCGCTTTCGCAACGCAAGTACGCCTACTTCGACATGGCGTTGCCGATCGGCGATTCGCAGACGATCTCGCCGCCCTTCGTCGTCGCACTGATGACCGAGGCGCTCGACCCGCAGCCGACCGATCGCGTGTTGGAGGTCGGCACCGGCAGCGGCTATCAGGCGGCCGTGCTGAGCCCCTTGGTTCGCGACGTCTATTCGATCGAAATCGTCGAGCAACTGGGTCGCAAGGCGGCCAAGGTTCTTAAGCGTCTGAAATACGACAACGTCCACACCAAAGTGGGCGACTG
>JAZFUB010000523.1:0-6874 GCA_036447015.1 Thermoguttaceae bacterium
ATGGCTTCTGTCTGTACCCGGAGAAAACTTTTCGAGATTTCTTGGGTGAACTACTTCCCAAGCTCTCCTGAAAGTGGTTTGATAGGTGCCAGGGTCAGCGACACCTGCACCATCGATGCTCGCTCGTCTTGCCGCTGGTGACGGATCGTTCCGCACTCGAAGAAAGGATTCGCTCCGATGAGCGAAGAGGCCTCCTTGTCGGCAACATCGGCCCGACCGAAGACGACCCTGCTGCGGCCGTCGTCGCGGGGCCGTCGTCTTCGGATGACCGTGGTCCATGGCACGGGCGCCGACCACATGTCGATCTACTATTTTCTGAAGACCGTCTTCGAAGGTCTCGCGCGGCGCGAGTTCCGAGCCTCGCTGGAAGATCCCTTCTACGAACCGAACGACCGGCTGCTGGTCAGGCGGGGTAACCGCATCGTCGGGCATGTGCAGGTGACGCATCGCGTGATGCAGTTCGGCCCGTTGCAGATTCCCGTCGCCGGGTTGAGCGATCTGGCCGTATCACCCGAGTGGCGCGGCCGGGGGATCGGCGACCGTTTGCTCGAAGCGGCCGAAGAACACATGCTTCGAAGCGGAGCCCTGGTCGGCCTGATGCGGACGCGTGTCCCCCACTTCTTCCGGCGCAGTGGATGGGCCCTCTGCGGGCGGCACTGCCACAGCCGGGCCGACGCCCGGGCCGTGTTGTCCGATCTGCTCGACCGGGGCATACGACGTCGCCGGCGAGGTCTGCACATCCGACCGTGGCGGTATTGGGAACGGGCCGCGCTGGCTCGAATCTATGACCAGAACGTCGGCCAGGCCCACGGGCCGTTGCTGCGAACCGACGCCTATTGGCAGTGGCTCGTCGGGCGCAAAGCGTACGACCAGATCCACGTGGCGTTGGAAGGGCCCGGTCTGCTGGACCTCGATGAGAGCCGCACGCGGATCGTCGGCTACGCGATCACGCGAGGCGAGCAGATCGTCGAGTTGTTCGCCGAGCCGAAGCGGCGCAAGACCGCGGCCGAGCTGCTCGCGCGAGCCTGTGCCGATGCGATCGAACACGATCGACAAGGCGTGTTGCTGCACGCGCCGCCGGCCAACTCGTTGCACCATGTTTTCAAACGGGCCGGCGGTACCCGATATCGCGGGCGGGCAGACCAGGGCGAAGTCTACATGGCCCGACTGTCGGCTCCCATGAAACTGTTGGGCCTGCTCGCCGAGGAGTTTCACCGCCGTGGGGAAGCGGCCGAACTGTCGGTTCCCTCGGAGTTGGGCCTGCTCGTCGACGGCAAGAAGTATCGCATCGCGCTGACCCGGCGAACCGCACGGATCGTGTCGCGGCGACTGCCCAAGGACTACCTGCGAATGAACGTGGCCGATTTCACGCGACTCGTTCTGGGGCAACTCGACTGGTCGGCCGCAATGGACGAGGGTCGCCTGAATGCTTCGACGGCCCGAGCCAAAAAAATGGGCCGCATCCTGTTACCCCACCTGCCGCTATGGCACCCTCCGCTGGATAACCTCAGAGCCGGTTTCGTTTGACGCCAAGCCGTAAGAAGCCGGCGAAAAAAACACGGTTATGCTAACAGCTACCACGCGATCATCGATTCTTCGAACAGCTTCGTAAGCTCGGCCTCGCCGACCGGGCGGGGCGAAAGTTTGGTCACCCGATGTTGCGGCAGCGTGCCTTGGACCAGCGCCGGAATGTCGGCCGGTCCGTAGCCGACTGCGCTGAGCCCGTTGGGGATCTTCAGTCGCCGCATAAGCCCGACGATCGCGTCGGCGAGCAGATTGCCCGCATCGGCCGGGTCGGCGTCTCGGATGTCGACTCCCAGCAGTTCGGCCGCGTGGAGGTGTCGCTCGGGGCAGGCAGACCCGGTGAAACGGAACACGGCCGGTGCATTGAGAATCACCGACATGCCGTGCGGTATCAATGGCCCATCGACCACGTAGCCCTCGGGCCGATAGTCGCGTGCCATGCCCGAGACCGGATACGACATGCCGTGCGGCAGATGGACGCCCGCGTTGCCGAACCCCATGCCCGCATAGGAAGCGGCCAGCAGCATGCCGCTACGTGCCTCCTCGTCGTCGGGATCCTCGACCGCTCGGACAAGATACCTCGTGGCCAGCCGCACCGCTTCGAGCGACCAGACGTCGCTGATCGGGTTCGAGCCCTGATAGGCGGGCCTCAGCAGCGGACGCTCGGCCCCGGTGCGCTCGCCGAACGGCAGCGCGGTATACGATTCCAACGCATGACAGAAGACGTCCAATCCGGTCGCCGCGGCGGCCAACGGCGGTAGGCTTCGCGTGTTTTCGGGATCGATCAGGCCGAGCGTCGGTTTCAGCCGCCGGTCGGCGATGCCCGTCTTCGCGTGCATGTCGACCAGATCGAAGATGGCCACGCCGGTCGTCTCGCTGCCGGTGCCCGCGGTGGTCGGCACGGCCAGAAGCGGCTTCAACGGACCGGGCACGGGCTGTCCTCGACCGATCGGTGCGTTGACGTATTCGAGCAGATCGGCCGGATAGGTCGAGTAGAGGTTGGCCGCCTTGGCCGTATCGATTGTCGAGCCGCCGCCCACGGCCACAAACGCGTCGAACGGCTCCGATTGGGCAAAGTCGATCGCCTCCTGAAACGATCGGTCGGTCGGTTCGACACGCACCCGATCGAACAGGTCGAACTCGATCTTCTCGCGCCGAAGCGACTCCAACACGGTGGCCACCGGCGCGAGCCGAGCCAGGTTCGGATCCGTCACGACCAAAGCCCGGCGGACACCCAAGTCGGCCAGATCCATCCCGACCTCGCGAGTCACGCCGACCCCGAAGCGGATATTCGACGCAGCCATCTCGAAGGCATATTCGCGGTTCATGGGGAGATTCTCTCGTTCGGGGGAACTGCAAACTGTTAGCCGCTGAGCTTGCTCCGCGCTGTGAAGTGCTTGACGGCTTCCCTACTTCACAGCGCGGAGCAAGCTCAGCGGCTAACACTGTTCTTGCGACAACGGCTAACAACTCATCCCTTGCGAATCACCACCTGCCAATGATCGCTCGTCTGTGCGACCGACAGCACGTCGTGGCCGTCCTTGGCGACGCTCTCGGGGACGTTGCGGGAACCGGCCTCGTCCAACAGGACCGACAACACGTTGCCCTCGGGTAGTTGGTCGAGGACCATCTTCGTCTTCACGTAGTTCAGCGGACAGACGACGCCGCGGAAATCGACCTCTTTGTCGGGCGTGGCCGTCGGTTGCTCGGGCTTGGCCGGAGCGGCCGCCGCCGGCTCGTCGGCCACTGTCTGGAACCGCAGCGAGGCGTCCATGCCGTCGTAGAGCGATTGGATCGTCGTCACGAAGTTCGACACATCGGCCGGTTTTGCCGTATAGGCTTCGGCCGGCTTCGACGCCTTGCCCGCTTTGACGGCAAGCTCGATCAACGGCCGCTGCGACTCGTCGACCAGTTTGCCGTCGAGGAAGTGTTCGACGAACAGTTCCAAGGCCTGCGACTCGCCGTGGGCCTGTTGCCCTCGCGTGACCAGCAGCGCGCGGGAGGCAAGCACCGTGGCCTCGAAGAGCCGGCCCTGGTCGACCGCCTCGTGGGCACCGGCCAGATCGACCTCGATCAGGTCGAACACACCCGCTCCGCATTCCCCCGGTCCTCGCCCGGCGAGGGAAAACATCTCATCGGCCCCGAAATCGTAGTAGAAATTCTTGTCTTCGCTGAAGTCGGGCACGTCGCGATACTTGGCCGCCAACTCCTCTTGCAGTCGGCGACCTTTCGCGTCGAGAAAACGATCGAAGTCCGCCGTCGAACCGTTCGTCGACTCACGATAGGCGTCAAGAAAGTCGGCGACCAGTGCGGGCACGTTATGTGCGGGCACGGTTTGCTCGCCTTGGGCCAATCGGGTTTCGCCCTCGGCCACCTTGCCGCCCAGTTGAAACACGTAGTGCGGCACCAGGCGGCCATGGACCCGCCGGGCAGCGCCGAAGAAGCCGATGTCGGCCACCGGATGCCGTCCGCAGGAGTTCGGGCAACCGCTGATATGGATGGTCAACCCGCCCAGCCCATGCAAATCGCGCCCGTCCTTCTCCAATCGGTTGCGCACCGCGTCGGCCAGTCCGCGTGCAAGACACATCCCCAGTTTGCAGGTCGACGCGCCGGTGCAAGCGACCAGATCGCGAAGGATCGGCGCTTCGGCCACGGCCAGACCAAGGTCGGCCAGTGCGGCGTGCAGCGCGGCCAGTTCGTTCTCGTGGACCCAGCGGATCACCAGGTTCTGCTGCTGGGTCGTTCGCACCATGCCCTCGCCGTATCGGTCGATCGCATCGGCCAGTTTCTCGAGCGTGTCGGCCGGGATGTCGCCCAGTCGTAGCGGAATCTGCACGAGGTGGTAGCCCGCCTGCCGCTGGGTGGTCACGTTTCGTTCGCGCCACTGGCCGAAGCCGTCGCCCGGCTCGGCCGCGGGACGGGTCACGTCGCGCTGTCGGACCGGCACGTCGCGAACGTCGAGTTTCGGCAAGCCCTTCTTGCGCAGTTCGGCCAGTTCGGCGTCGTACAGTTTGCGAAACCCTTCCACACCGATCTTATCGAGCAGAAAACGCAGCCGGGCCCGATGGCGATTCTTGCGGTTGCCGTGCTTGTCGAACACCCGTTTGACGGCCTCGGCCACGTAGTGGACATCGGCGGCGGGCACGAACGGCTCGAACGGATCGGCCACGCGGCTTCGCGCCCCCATGCCGCCGCCCACGTAGACGGCAAACCCGAGCTCCTCGCCCCGGCGTCGGGCAATGAAACCGACGTCGTTCACCGTTGCGGCAGCGCAGTCACGCGAGCAGGCGGAAAACGCGATCTTGTATTTCCGCGGAAGCTGATAAGAGAGCGGGTCGGGCAGCAGGAACTCGGAAAGCGCCACGGCATGGCCGGTCGGGTCGAACGCCTCGTCGGCACAAACGCCCGCATCGTAGCAGCCGCTGATGTTGCGCACCGTATTGCCGCCGCCGCCGCGTGTGGAGAGGCCCGCCTCGTAAAGGTCGCCGATTGCCGGGGCGATGTCGTCGACCAGAACCTGATGCACCTGAATGTCCTGTCGCGACGTCACGTGCAGCACACCGTTGCCGTACTTGCGCGAGACGTCGGCCAGCTTCTGCATCTGGTGCGGCAGCACACTGCCGGCCGGGAAACGGACTCGCAGCATGAACGTGTCGGGTTCGCGTTGCTCGTAAACGCCCATCGGAACGCGAAACGAACGGAACTCGGGCCCCGAAGTCTCGCCGCTCTTGAATCGGTCGACCTCCGCCTGGAAAGTGGCGGCGTCATCTTTGCAGATATCCGGTAACTGAAAAATCGTCTGCACGGTGGTTCCTGTTTTCTTATGTCAGTTCAAATGTGTGGCACGGCTTATCGATTGCAATGTGCCCCGTTTAGCTGTCGCCGGCACGGCGACTTGGCCGAATGTGTGCCAACGTCAAGTCGCCGTGCCGGCGACAGCTAGACGGGGAAGTTATGGTTTGGCCGGTCCTTCCCTCAAACCTGCGGCATTCCGTCGTCGCCCAAGATATCGGCGAAATACGATGTGTACTTCAGCCCGCTGTCGGGCGAAATGGCCACGGCCAGCCCCTCGTTCTCTTGGCCGAATTGGGCGGCCGCTTTGACGATGGCCCCGGTCGTCGGGCCGACGATCAGCCCTTCCTCGCGGAACAATCGCTTGGTCATCTCGTAGGCCGGGTCGTCGTCTATGCGGATGACCTCGTCGATCAGGCTTCGGTCGAGGATACCCGGCACCTTGGATTCTTGCAGGTTCTTCATCCCGGGCAACTTATGGCCCTTCTGAGGCTCGACCGCGATCACCTTGATCTCGGGGTTCTGCTCCTTGAGGAACTTGGCCGTTCCCATGAGCGTCCCGCAGGTGCCGAACCCGGCGATGAAGTACTTGACCTGCCCTTCGGTCTGCTTCCAGATCTCCGGGCCGGTCGTCTCGTAGTGCGCTTTGACGTTGTCGGCGTTTTCGTATTGATAGGGCATCGCGTACTCGCCCTGGCTCGCCTCGCCGCGGACGAACGATTGGGCCAAGGCAATCGCTCCATCCTTGGGGTGATCGATCGGGCAAAGGTCGTCCGGCGTGGGCCAGACCTCCGCGCCGAGCATCCGCAGGATCAACTTCTTCTCCTCCGGCACCCCGTCGGGAATCGTCACGACCAGTTTCTTACCCATCAGCGTCGCAATGGCCGCCAGCGCGATGCCCGTGTTGCCGGAACTCGGCTCGACGATCGACTTGCCCTCCAACTCCCCCCGCTCTTCCATGCCACGAAGCATAAACGAGGCGGTCCGGTCCTTGATCGACCCGAACGGATTGAACCACTCCAGCTTCAGATAGAGCTGAAAGGCCCCATCGGGCACGATTCGTCGAATCTTCACGATCGGAGTCGGGTTTTCAGGATTCGCAATCAGTTCGCGAATGTCTTCGAAACGGCGCAGGGCCATACTTGATTCCAAGTGCATGCTGGTCGAACTCTCAGCCATGTCAATCTCACTTTCGGGCGCCGTTGGGCGGGATTCTTCACACAATAAACTATATCAGATAACTGTACTTACCATTATCGACGCGGAAACACACGAAGACAACCCCTATTATATCGAATATGACGTCAGGTATAAGGTCGGTTTCGATGCGGCGTGGCGGTACCAATTCGACAGTCGGCTGGCGAGGCAGATCGGGTAGATCACAGGCTCCTGAATCGGATTGACCGCCACTCACGACGGTAGTACAATGTCAATACATCATATAACCTACGGAGGTCACTGAATGATCAAGAAGCTAACGAAACACGGCAACAGCTATGCGATGGTGATCGACAAGGCGATCTTGGAATTGATCCAGGCAACTCCAGAGACGCCGTTC
>JAZFUB010000524.1:0-10085 GCA_036447015.1 Thermoguttaceae bacterium
GCCGCCCTGATAGACGAGCTATCAGGGCGACGCGCAGCATAACGTTACAGTGCCGACATCGCCTTCGCGGCAGCCAGCCGGACGTACGCTTCCGACGAATCCTTGCGGGTGCCGACCAGATTCAGGTAGATCTTTCTGGCCACGTCCTGCTTGCCGGCGGCGGTCAGGTTCTCGGCCATGACCAGGCAGTGCTTGGTTGCCTGGATCCGTTCCCAGCCCGGATCGACGTCGGCCGCCTTGATCAGCGCGTCGGCCGAACCGGCGTCGGCGATCTTCGACAATCCCCAACCGGCCGCCAGGCGGACCTCGCTGTCGTCGTCACCGAGTGCCTTTTGCAGGGCATCGACCGACTTCGCATCGGCGACCGCTCCGAGCCCCTGGACGATGCTCAGCCGGCACTTGCCTTTCGCGCCGGGCAAGGCCGCTCGGAACTGTTCGGCCGCTCCGTCGCCGATGGCCGTCAGCGCGGCGGAGGCCGGTTCGACCAGCGCTTCGTCGAGCAGCAGTTTTCCAAGCGCGGCGACCGCTTCCTTGCCGCCGGCCCATCGCAGTTCCTGGCACAAGTAACCCTTGTTGAAGTCCGACAGGTCGCTGTCGAGTTTCGCGACCAGCACTTCGCAGAACTGCCGCCGCGCGTTCTCGTCGTCGATAATCAGCACGTGGTTGGCCACGCAGTGCAGGGCGTAGTGCGGCTTGACGTTCTCTTCGGTGCCCGGCTCGCCGAGCATCTCGATCAGTCCGGCCACGTTGTCGCGGCCGCCCTTGTGGATTTCGGCCGTCGTTCGCTCGATCTTCTCTTTGTCGATATTCTCGCAATACATTTTCCGGCCGTCGGGATCGGGCATCTGGGCGACCAGGTTCTTCAGTTGATCGGATATAGCCATAGTATCGTTTCCTTTCGCGTTGTTCTGGTTCGCTTTACAGACGCCACGGGGCTCGCATCGGTTGGTAGACCAGGCGGTTCGCTTCGTCGTCGCCGATGATCTGATCCGTCGCCGGGTCGAAGTGGATCGGCCGGTTGCAGCGGAACGCGATGTTCGCCAGGTGGTACATCGTCGAAACGCGATGCGAGACGGCCGCATGACCGCCGGCCTGCTTGCGCGTGCGAATGGCGTCGGGGAAACTGACCATCTTCTCGACGTCGGGCATCTCGGCCAACTTTGCACGCTGCTCGTCGGTGAGCATGCCCAGGATGTCCGATTCGCCCTTGTTCCTCTCCTCCTGGCGATCGTACGGCTCGCCCCATTCGCCGCTATCGAAGACGAACGTGAATCCGTCCGCATAGATCATTTCGCACCAACCCCACATGCCAACCGCCTCCGGATGTGGTTGCGGCGCGTGCGGTATGATGTGGACCGGCGAGGTCAGATCGCGGGCATAGGTGCAGCCGAGGTCGTCGAGCTGGTGATGGGCCATGTCGCTGAGCCCGCCGCCGTCGGTATCCCAATAGCCGCGGTGCGTGCCGCCCGTGCGATGCCGGTTGTAGGGACGCAGCGGTGCCGGGCCGCAGTACATGTCCCAGTCGAGCGCTTCGGGCACCTCGTCGACGTCGTAGCGAACGAAGCCGCTCCACTGTTTGACCTTCTTGCCGCCGCGTTGGATGTAGACGATGCCGAGGTCCTTGCCGTCGAGAAACCCGCTGTCGAAGATTTTGCGGATTTTCAGATTCGCATCGAACCGGCCGTAGGTGCCGATCTGGTAGATGCGGTTGAAGCGTTTCTCGGCCTCGGCGACCGCGCGTCCCTCGGCGATGAATCGGTTCATCGGCTTCTCACAGAGCACGTCCTTGCCGGCCTCCATCGCAGCGATCGAGATCAGCGCGTGCCAGCCCGGCGGCGTGGCGATGGCCACCAGGTCGACGTCCTTGCGTTCCAAGACGCGGCGAAAGTCGGTGAAAAACTGCTTGTTGTCGACCCGATCCTTGTACTTCACATCGCAACTGGCAACGCGCCGCACGCCCGGGCCCAGCCCGTTGAAGGTTCCTCCGCCGCGCCCGCCGCAGCCGATCAGCGCGCCGCCGAACTCTTCGCTCGGCGGTGTTTCACCTTGGCCCAAGACGTTGCGTGGCACGATCGTGGCCACCGCAACACCGGCCGCCGAGCTCTGCAAGAAGCGTCGGCGGGTAACCTGGAGTTTCGATCTCTTCATCAGTAGACCTCCCTGAGGTTGGCGAAATCGCCGCAACAGCGTGCGGCCCCTTTTGTTGACGGTTTGCCCCTAACGTCAGCTATCTTAATGCTTTGCCGACCCTCTTGCAAACCCCCGGCTTTGATTCCCTTTGCGTCCTGTTGTGCCTCGAAATCCCCCCTTGTGCGGCGTCCCAAGTTCGCACTGGACAACGGTTTATGTACACGGCGATGTTTCTCCGGACCGGTTCAGCATAATCGGCATGATCGATTCATCGGTGTTGCGACGGCTTTTTGAGCTATAACCATAAGTAGCATAAGTAGCAGCGATGGAATGTTCTTGTGTCAGGCACAGCCTGACCTACAAAGGCGGCGATCGGATCGCCTTCGTGACGACTGGGAAGAAGAGGAGACGCGAAATGCGAAATGTTTTCGTCGGGATCCGGCGGATGGTTGCCCTCATCGTTGTCGCTGCGATTGCCGGCTGTGGTGGTTCGGCCGACGTCGAAGAAATCGGTGAGAAGGATACGAGCATCACCGAGGACGGCGTCACTACGATCGGCATGAGTCAAAGCGACCGGTCCGACCCATGGCGGGCACAGATGAATGCCGACATCGAAGCGGCCGTCGCCCGGCGGGACGACCTGAAGGTCGTCTTCAGGGATGCCGGCGGCGATAGCGAGATACAGCAGCAACACGTCGAGCAGTTCATCCAGCAGGGTGTCGACCTGATCGTGATCTGTCCGGTCGAGACGCAACGATTGACCGAGCCGGTGGCCAAGGCCTATGACGCCGGGATTCCCGTGATCGTGTTGCATCGGCGCGTGGTCGGCGACAAGTACACCTGCTTCATCGGCGCGGATCACAAGGAGATCGGGGCCGCCGCCGCACGTTGGGTGACCGACAACGTCCCGGACCGAGTGAACGTCGTCGAGCTGGAAGATCCCCAGCGGTCGGCCGGCGCAATGGATCGGCGCGAGGGATTCCGCACGGCCCTGAGTGACCCGCGTTTCAGGATCCTGTCGGGCATCTCCGTCTCGGGCAAAGAGGACCTTGCTCGCAGAGAAATGGAAGAGGCCCTGAAGTCGTTCGAGAAGATCGACGTCGTCTTCGCCCATGACGACGCGGCCGCCCACGACGCCTATCTGGCCGCCAAACAGGCCGGCCGGGAAGCCGACATCATCTTCCTCGGCGTCGACGCGCTGCCCGAGGAAGGCATCGAGTACGTCAAAGCGGGAGAACTGGATGTCAGCTTCCAATCGCCCACCGGTGGCGTCGAGGCCGTCGACGCGGCCTTCGAACTGCTCGACGGAGAAGAGGTTCCCAAGAAAATCGTGCTGAAATCGCGATTCTTCACTAAGGAAAACGTTCAGACCGGCGGGCAACCGATCGATTGAGCCCCAAAGGGGACCGATCTTCCTACCGTTCGACTATCGGATCGGACACGTTCCCCGCTGCTGGACGATCCGTGTGATCCGCTCGATCCGCTCGATCTTCGTGTCCGGCATGGCGTTGTCGGAAATTCCCAAGATGAAGGCCTTGCCGGGCCCGATCGCGGAGAATAACCGCTCGACGAATCGCTCCAACTGCTCGTCGGTGTATGGATCTTCGAGCAGGACCGACGGAATGCCGCCGAAGATGATCATCCGATCGTCCCAGGCCGCCCGGGCTTCGGCCATCGTCGTTTCGACCATCGGCTCGGTCGCAAAACACTCGACCATGCCGAATCCGGCTCGCTCGATGTGGGAAAAGATCATCCGCGTGTCGTTGTCCGCGTGCAGTGCAAGCACCTTGTCTCGCTGGTGCAACAACGGCGACAGTTCCTCGTAATACGGAAGAATGTAACGCTCGAACAACGGCGGCGGCGTCATCTGGCTCGACAGGTGATGGCCGTGGATCAACAGTCGGGCCGGCGAGTCGATCAGATGGGGCCAGAGCCGACCGCGAAAACAGTCGGCCATCACACCGAGCAGATGCTCGACCTTGTCGGGAAAGTCGCTCAGATGATAATACGCCTGATCGTAACCGACCAACGTCCGCATCCAATAATGAAACGGACAGTCACCGCAATCGACGATCGGATAGCCCTCGTCGCCGACCGCCCGGTCGTATTGCTCGTATTCGGCGTACGTGGGCAGATAGTGCGTCTGTTGGATCAAGTATTCGACGGCCGCGTAGTCCTCGGGCCGTTTCAACAGGAACTCGACCTGAGCGTCCTGGATGCCTTGACGGCGCAATCGCTCGGTGCCACGCAGCCGGGTCGTCACCGTGCCGACGGGCGTGACATACTCGGTGAGCGTCTCCATCTCGCCGCATGGGTGCGTGCGGACCTCGACCTCGCGAAGTTCGCTCCGATAGATGAACCCATCGCGGCCCGCCGTGCCGCCGAACACCTCGCGCTCCACCTCGCGCAACGACTTTCCCCGATAACGCTCGGGCAACGTGTCGCACAGCCGGTTCGCCTCGTACCAGATCTTCAGTCTCGGTATCCAGGGGATCCGATCGGGCAGTTTGCCGTCGAGAATCGAAACGATTCGCTCCCGGTTGGTCATGGTGGAGATTCTCCTGAGTGCAACGAGGCCAAGCAACCATTTTGACAGTTTCTCGGTTCTTTGCAATAATGGCAAGACGTCTTTCATCATCGAAGGTGCCATGCTCCACGCTTGCGTGAGGCCGTTCGTGAATTCTTTGCGTTGCGTACCCTTCCAAGCCCACCGACGGCGGTCGGTGGGACTGAGCGCCGTTGACCGGTCCCACCGACCGCCGTCGGTGGGCTTGGACGAGTGTGTTTGAGCACGTTGATCCCCCAGTGGAGTCACGCAAGCGTGGAACACGAGCACGAAACCACACGCCGAGACACTTTCGCCCAAGTCGCCGTGCCGGCGACAGCTAAACGGGCGGACGCTTGACCATCATGCGGTTTGCGCGTAAAGTTAGGTGGCATGCCGAGCCGGTTCGTTTTCTCGATCTGACGACATCCAAGGAGTGCTGATGCCGTATCCTACTTGCCGAAACGTGGTTGGAGTATTGACGCTCATTATGGTACTTATGGCCGGAAGTGCGGCCCAGGCACAGCAAATGCCCGAGTTCCCCTTTGCCAGTCGCATGAACGTTCAGCGATTTCCCGACGGACTCGACTGGCTCAACGCAGCCGGGCCGATCCGGCCGATCGAGCTAAGCGAGTTGCGAGGCCGGTTCGTGCTGTTGGACTTCTGGACCTATTGCTGCATCAACTGCATGCACGTCCTGCCCGAGTTGAAGAAACTCGAAAAGGCCTATCCCGAGGAACTGGTCGTGATCGGCGTCCACTCGGCCAAGTTCGACAACGAAAAAGACACGCAGAACATCACCGAGGCCGTGGCACGCCACAACATCGAGCACCCGGTGGTCAACGATTCCCAGATGATCCTCTGGAAACGGTTCGGTGTGCAGTCGTGGCCCACGCTGCTGCTGATCGACCCCGAAGGACACGCCGTGTGGGGACGAGGCGGCGAAGCGACGTTCGAGCAACTCGACGAAGTCCTCAAGAAGGCGCTGCCCTACTATCGCAAACGCAAGCTGCTCAGACCTCGGCCGTTCGAACTTGGCCTCGCGAACGACCCGGCGGAAAAGACACCGCTGCGTTTCCCGGGAAAGGTCCTTGCCGATGAAGCCTCCCGGCGGCTGTTCATCGCCGACAGCAACCACAACCGGATCGTGGTGACTCGACTCGACGGCACGCTGTTGGAGACGATCGGAGCCGGATCGATCGGCCTGACCGACGGCGATTACAGCACGGCCCAATTCCAGCAGCCGCAAGGGATGGCCCTGGTCGGCAAAATGCTTTATGTGGCCGACACCGAGAACCATCTGATTCGCAAAATCGATCTGGACGAGAAGCGGGTCACGACACTCGCCGGTATCGGGAGCCAGGCTCGCAAGCCGCTGCCGCCCGGCCCAGCGCTCAACCCGTTGAAAACCGCACTGAGCAGCCCTTGGGCTTTGTGGCCTCACGGCGAGCACCTCTACATCGCCATGGCCGGGCCGCATCAGATCTGGCGGATGCCGCTCGACGGGTCGGCGATCGGCGTCTATGCGGGCAACGGTCGCGAAGACATCGTCGACGGACGCCTATTGCCACCGGAACCCTATCAGATGGGCTACAGTTCGTTCGCCCAGCCAAGCGGCCTGGCCTCGGACGGCACGTGGCTCTACGTGGCCGACAGCGAAGGCAGTTCGATCCGTGCCGTTCCTTTCACGCCGCGGACCGAGACAAAGACGGTCGTCGGCACCGCGCATTTGCCGGGCGCGAGGCTGTTCACGTTCGGCGATGTCGACGGAACGCGCAACACGGTACGCTTGCAGCATCCGTTGGGAGTCGTCCATTACGAGGGCACGCTTTACGTGGCCGACACGTATAACAACAAGATCAAGGCAATCAACCCGACCGACGGCACCACGCGCACCATCGCCGGTACGGGGCAGCCGGGCCTCGACGACGACGGGCCCACCTTCAACGAGCCGGCGGGAATCAGTGCCGCATTCGGAAGGCTCTACGTGGCCGACACGAACAACCACGTGATTCGTGTGATCGATCTGCAACGTGGAAACACGGTTTCCACGCTCCAGATTACGGGATTGGGTCCCTAATACTGCAACACTGTTAGCCGACGGGCTTGCCCGTCGTTGTGAAGGCAGAATGTCTAAGCAAATCAACGGTGGGCAAGCCCACCGGCTAACGGGTCATGTTCCCACCCGGCGGCCGCGGGCCCGATCACAGCTCGGTTGACATAAGTATCTCTTATTGTATAATAAGATATAAGAAGCATCGCTTTTGATTCTGTCGTTGCAGCCATACGCGCCGAAGTGATGGCTCGGTTGGCCATAAGCAGGTAGAATTCTGTGTGCTCAACGGATCGCGTGCCAAGTCATCGGGTTGCTGCTGATGGCCAATCCCCTTCACGGGACACCCCCATTATGAGTGGCGGCCGAGGAGAATCTCCATGACCTTTTACCCACCGAAGGCCCAGGGCCTGTACGACCCCCGGTTCGAGCACGATGCGTGTGGCATTGGTGCGGTGGTGAATATTTCCGGACGCCGCGACCACGCGATCGTCGAACATGGGAAACAGATTCTCATGAAACTCCAGCATCGCGGGGCGGCCGGGGCCGATGAGTCGACCGGCGATGGGGCGGGCATGCTGCTGCAGATTCCCCATGAATTCTTCAGTGCCGAGGCCGAACGCCTCGGATTTGCCTTGCCGGCTGCCGGGAAATATGGCGTGGCCATGCTCTTTCTGCCTCAGAACGACGAACTGCGAACCCGATGCGAGCAGATCATCGCAAAGCAGGTCGATGCGGCCGGGCTGAAAGTTCTTGGGTGGCGTGACGTTCCGACCGACAACCGCTGCATCGGCGATCTGGCCCGATCCGCCGAGCCGGTGATTCGCCAGGTCTTCATCAACGGATTTCGCGGCACGGAGGAGCAGCTTGAGAGTCGACTCTACGTGGTACGAAAGCGGATCGAACGAAGTGTCTGCGAGGCGCTCGGCGACGCGGCCGAACAATTCCACATCCCCTCGATGTCGTGTCGCACGACCGTCTACAAGGGGATGTTTCTCGCGCCGCAGTTGTTCGACTACTATCCCGACTTCGGCGACGAACGGGTGGTGACGGCCTTGGCGATCGTCCATCAGCGTTACAGCACCAACACGTTTCCCAGTTGGCCGTTGGCCCAGCCGTTTCGCATGATTGCCCACAATGGCGAGATCAACACGCTTCGGGGGAACGCGAATCGTCTTCGGGCATGCGAGAAGGCGATGGCCTCGACCGCGTTGACCGATGATATGGCGGAACTGTTCCCGATCGTCCGGCCCGGCGGAAGCGACTCGGCCTCGTTCGACAACGCCATGGAACTGCTGGTCCGCGCCGGACGCTCGGCACCGCACGCCCTGATGATGATGATTCCCGAGGCGTTCGGCCCGCAATACCATATCTCGACCGACAAGCGTGCCTTCTACGAGTATCACTCGGCCATCATGGAGCCCTGGGACGGGCCCGCGGCCATGGTGTTCACCGACGGTCGGTTGGTGGGCGGCACACTCGACCGCAACGGTCTGCGGCCCTGCCGCTACGTGGTGACGACCGACGGGCTGGTCGTTTTGGCCAGCGAGGTCGGCGTGATCGAGTTTCCGCCGGAGCGGATCCGTCGCAAAGGACGCTTGCGTCCCGGGCGGATGTTCCTGGTCGACACCGAAGAAGGTCGCATCGTCGAAGACAACGAGATCAAGGGACGCATCGCCCGGCAGAAACCGTATCGGCGTTGGCTTCAACAGAACGTCATCGAACTGCGAGGGCTTTTTCAACCCTCGAAGACGGGCACCACCGATCCGGCGGTTCTTACGCGACAGTTGCGAGTCTTCGGCTATACGCTCGAGGAACTGCGCGGTGTGATCGGACCGATGGCAGCCAACAGCCAGGAGCCGCTCGGTTCGATGGGGACGGACACGCCGTTGGCCGTCCTGTCGGACCAGTCGAAGCACTTGTTCCACTACTTCAAGCAGTTGTTCGCCCAGGTGACGAACCCGCCGATCGATCCTTTGCGCGAAGGGCTCGTGATGTCGTTGATGGCGTTTACCGGCAAACAGCGCAACCTGCTGGACGAAACGCCCGACCATTGTCGCCAACTGAAATTGCCGCATCCGATCCTCACGAATCTGGATATCAAACGCCTGCGCACGGTACGGCGTGACGACTTCAAGGTGGCCGTGCTGCCGACCCTGTTCGACGTCGACGAGGCGAACCCGGGCGATGCGCTGCGCAAGGCGTTGGACGACTTGGTCGACATGGCCGAGGAAGCGATCGGACGTGGGGCGTCGCTGTTGTTGTTGACCGATCGCGAAACCTCGCCCAACCGGGTACCGATTCCCAGTCTGCTGGCCACGGCCGCGTTGCATCACGGGCTGCTTCGACGGCGTTTGCGCGGCGAAGCGGGCATTGTGGTCGAAAGCGGCGAACCGCGCGAAGTCATGCATTTCTGCCTGCTCTGCGGCTATGGGGCCAATGCGATCAATCCGTACATGGCCTTTGCAGCAATCGGCAAACTGCATCGCGAGGGCGACTTGCCCGGCGACGTCGAGTTGGACCAACTCAGCGACCAGTACATTACGGCCGTCAAGAAGGGCATCCTCAAGACGATGTCGAAGATGGGTATCTCGACGCTTCGCAGCTACCATGCGGCCCAGCAGTTCGAGGCCATCGGGCTCAGCCGCGAGGTGGTCGATCGGTATTTCACGGGGACCACGTCGCGAGTCGAGGGCATCTCGCTCGATCAGATCGCTCGCGAGGCACTTGCCCGGCACACGGCCGCTTATGGACCGCGAAAGCCCGGCTCGTTGGAGTTGGAGTTCGGCGGCGAGTATCAGTATCGAACCGACGGCGAGAAACACCTTTGGAATCCCGAGTCGCTCACCCAACTGCAACACGCGTTGATCAACAACGACCCGAAAGGCTATGCGAAATATGCCAAGGGTGTGAACGACCAGAGCCGCGACCTGTACACGCTCCGGGGTCTCTTCGAGTTCAAGCCGGGCGACTCGGTGCCGCTGGAAGAAGTCGAGCCGGCCAGTGAGATCGTCAAACGGTTCTACACGGGCGCCATGTCGCACGGGTCGATCAGCAAGGAAGCCCACGAAGCGATGGCCGTGGCGATGAATCGGCTTGGCGCGATGTCGAACACGGGCGAGGGTGGCGAGGATCCGGCCCGATACGAACCGCGAGCCAATGGCGATTCGGCCAATTGTGCGGTGAAACAAATCGCCAGCGGCCGATTCGGTGTGACGATCGACTACCTGGCCCATGCCAAGATGCTGCAAATCAAAATGGCCCAAGGTGCCAAGCCGGGCGAAGGCGGTCAACTGCCGGGCCACAAGGTGACCGAAGAGATCGCACAGATGCGTCACTCGACGCCCGGCGTGTCGT
>JAZFUB010000525.1:0-4786 GCA_036447015.1 Thermoguttaceae bacterium
CGGGCAAGCCCGACGGCTAACGAGACCTTTGTGCTTATGGCCGTTGCGTTCTCGGTGCGGTGGCCGTGCGGGGGCGGATGGGTAGCTGCTCGATTCCTGCGAAGTCGGGGTCTGCGATTGCGCGCACGTCTTCGTCGCCCCGGTATGGACAGTTCGCGTCGACCCAGCCGATGATCTGGCGTAGGCTCTTCGTGTCGAGACGCGTCTTGTAGTGCTTGCCGTCGGCGCACAGTTCGACCAGCCGGCTTGTGTAGGAGAGGTGCTGCATCGGGGTCGTTGTTTTGTACGCGCTGGGGTCGGTTTGGTCGTAGTTCTCGACCATGAATGCTCCGGCCAGATGCGGTGCGTCCGCCGGCATCACCTTGCCGGCGTAGCGAGCGTGCCCGATCAGACTGACGTAGGGCTCCTTGAACGCACCGAAACCGGGCCGCAATGTCAGGTCGAAATCCTCACGGGCCTCGCCTTCGCCCTGGTGGCACTCGCCGCAGTACCGGTCGAGGATCGGCTGCACGTGGCGTTCGTAGCTGAGGCTTACCACGCCCCAGGGCGGAGGCGTCAGGTCGCTTGGCGGCAGTCGCATCGCCGGTCCCATGCCGCCGACCGGTGCCGAGCTGTGCAACTCGTGGCAGCCGACGCAACCTCGTTGCTCGCCCGGCATCACGCCGGTGAACGAACGCATCGTATGGACGGCCCGATAGCGTTCGTCCAACAGTTGGAAGTGCAAGGCCTTGCCCGAGGGCACACGGACCGCCACCGAACCGTCGGGCTGAACCGGCACGGTGCCGAGGATCCGCTTGACGCCCTCGGCCTGGATGATCGAAATGGCGGGGCCCGAGAAGAGATTCGGCGCCGCGTCGCGCTGCCAGGTCGAGTAGGTCTTCGCATCCATCTGGATCACCCGAAGATGTTTTACTATTCCCTTGGTCAGTTCGGGGATGCCCTGGTAGACGTTGCTGTTGTAGATCACGCCCGGCTGTTGTGGCCCACGTTGTTCGCCCGTCCCGGGCCAAGCCACGCGATCGACATGCACGGGCGGTCGTTGCCGTGGCACCAGGGGCATCGCGTGCCAGACGTTGTAGTGACCCTCGTAGATCAATTCCCGATTGCCGTAGACGTCCATCAGATAGAGTTTGAACGGGTCCATCCGGCCGCCCGTTCGGGCCGAAACCAAGAAATCCTCCTCCGAGAGGGGATAGGGCGTTTTGTAGGCCGCGTATCGGCCCGACGCATGATAGTCCTCGGTCTCGTGCGGGTCGGACGGCGGCGGGCCGCACTCGGGCCATGCCACGTCGCTGGTCACCTTGGTCAGGCCGTCGGGAAAATTGAACCCTTCGTCCGGGTTCAGAATGCCGATCGAACCGGCGAACCAATCGTGATGGGCCAACCCGGTGAACATCACGCGCCGGCTGCCGGGGATCGGGCGCGGCTCGGCCAGATGGTCGGGCCACACGCTCTGGTTCCCCCAAAACGTCGACACGGCCGTCCCGTCGGTGTTCATCGCCCAGAGGCTTTGGATCCGCCACAGGGCCTTGTCGTGATATTCCCAACGGCTGTAGCAGACACGCCCGTCGTTCAACAGCGTCGGGCACCAGTCGGGTTCGTTGTTGCGGCTGACCAGGTAGACATTCTTGCCGTCCGCATCGCAGCGGCCCAGCACGTATGAATACGTATACGGCATGCAGCGGACATACGTGTTCCCCCGGGTCGTCGAAAACAGCAGGTGTCCGTCGGGCAGGTAGATCGGGTCGATGTCGTCATAGTCGCCGTCGGTCAGTTGACGCAGGTTGCCACCATCGGTGTCGATCTCATAGAGATGGAAACTCTTCTCGTCATGGGGCTTGTAACAGAAAAGGACCCGCTTCGCATCGAACGACAGGTCCGGTCGCCAGAAACTGCCCGGCTTCTGCGGAGCCAACTTGCGGACGTGGCCGCCGGGATGCAGGCCGTCGAGCACCAACAGCCGTCCGCCGGGTACGGCCATCATGCCGTTACGGTGCCGCGCCTGGTGCGGCCATTCGGCCCCTTGCGGATACGGATTGTCGACCAGCAGCACCTGCGAGAAGTTCACCGCCGGATTCTTCAGCACGATGCGGCGCTTTACTTTGCGAACGGCAATATACGCCTCTTTCGCATCTTCGGCGGAAGTCCCCCGCGCCCTGTCCTGCTCTTCGATCTGCATTTGCAACGCGTCCAACGCCTTCGTTTCGGCGGCAAGGTCCTCCGTGGCGGGATTCCTCGCCAATCGGGCGGCCAACTGACGTGCCCACTCGATCTCTTGCGACGCACGAGCAAGCGTCGGCCGGTCGTCGGCCTGGAAGAGCCAATCGCGATGCAACACAGTCCGAGCTTCCTCGGCCGTCAGGTCGCGTGTCTCCGGTTCGGTCGGTTCATGCTGACCGGCCGTCGCGTGCGGCACACTGGGCTGCGGGGCCCGGGCCAATTGTTGCTTTACGGTATCGGGTATGGCGACGAACTTCGACCAGGTGCCGGAAGCGACGCCCGTGGCGGTCTGAAGTTGCACGGCGGACGGCCAGACGCCCGAGTACCCCGACGCCGGCCGATCGAGCCCCGCCATCACGATACAGGCGCCCGAGCCGGAATCGACGGTCAACAGCCCGCCGGTGCGGTCGTCCAACATGCTGTAATCGTTCCCATGCGAATGGGCCGCTTCGAGGTTCGCATAGGCCGACAGTCGCACATCGGCCAATTGTTTCTCGGCCGTGTTGGTCAACAGAAATTCCACGCCGGCGATGGGCCCCTCGCCCATGATCGCACGAACTCGCATGCGCAGCTTCTCGTCTGTCGCGGCGACCGTCACGATCGCCTCGGTCTGAGAGATCGCACGAAGCGGCTCGACGATCGCGAGGTTCTCCGTCTGTTTGTTATTGATCGGCGTGCCGAACCGCCGCTGTTGGCCGTCGTCGTAGTGGACAAAATAACCGAACCGGCTGAGTTGCCCGCCTTTGGCCGAGGCGAGCCCTTGTCGCGACCCCTCCCAAAAGAAATGCCCCGGCCCGGCCAGGCCGAGTTCGGTCGTGTCGTTCTTGATCCAGACGATGCCCGATGCCGGCGGCTCGGTTTCTGTCGATTGCACCTCGGAAAAGACGGCGAACTGTTTCCTCGCCGCATCGAGCCGCTGGACCACGGCCTCATGGGAATCGTCGAACACAAACAGCACGACCCGCCGGGCCGACTCGCCCGCATCGAGCGAGCCGATCTGCCAGGTAAGCACGCCGTCGGTATTGCCAGTCGAATCGAGCCCGGCCCCCAGCGTCGTGCTCACGGTCACGAAGCCCAAGCAGAGCCCGACCTGCAAGATTCGGCAAAACACGTTCCATCGCGGCAGCATCCTCATGACGACACCCTTTCGTTATTCGTAACCGTTCAACCGTTTGCAGGACATCAAGTTTCGGGAAAAAGGGACAGAGGGGAAAAGGGAAAAGAAGAAGAAACAAAACAGAACTCGTCTTCCCATTTTCCCCCATTTCCCTTTTTCCCTACCCTTTTGTCCTACCCTTCTTCCCTACCGATTTTGTTCATAACGTTCGACATCGACCAACCGCACGCGAAACTTCCCACGAATCTGGACGAACGGAAGCTCCTGCCGGCCCAACAAGCGTCGCAGTTCCTTGCGCGAAACGCCCCAACGCCGGCCCAACTGTTCCAACGAAAGGGACCCGGCCAGTTCGGGATCACGCCGTCGAGGTTCCGGTTTCATCGGGACCACCGCCACACCTCCCCCCACCAAGCATCGCTGCCAAGGATCAACTCGGGTCGACAAGCCAGCCATCATCATACCACATTCGGCTTTCTGAAAGAGGGGGGAAATGGGGAAGAATGCTCGTTTCGCCCCTGCAAAACGCTCCCCGAGTCAAGTAGGTCAGGCGCGCTTAGAACTCGTACAGGAATTACTTCCCTATTTGGCTATGAGCAGTGAGCTATGAGCAGTGGGAAAGCCCATGACTCAAAGCTCACTGCTCAAAGCTCACTGCTCACTGCTCAAAGCCAACACCCAAGAACTGAATCGGGAAGTTATTCCTGTACGACTTCTTAGTTTGTGCCTGACACGATGAATAGCTATTTGTCGTCAAGGCGACTGCTGATCGCAGTTCCGGCCGCAGTTGTCAGGCACGGGGTTGCCTGACCTACTTGACTTGTCCGACCCACAGAACTCCACAAGATTCAGCAAGGTCTGCCGCCACGACCAGAGTCGTAGCACGATCTTCCAGAAGAATCGGTCGCTTCCCGGCGGGCGTGTGCCACTCTCTGACAAGCTACACGATCAAGGAAAAAAAGTGCAACGGCCGCCGTGTAGCGGAGTGAGTCTCGTCGTCTTGCACTGGGACGGCAGCGGCGATCTCAGGGGCGAGACGACGGGGCCGATACGTACACATCACGTACTTGGCATCCTTCCAAAGCGCATACTCGTCATAGCCGGCCCACATTCTTCTCAGTGCGCATCCCCCGGCGAAGTCTGTAATCTATTCTTACCTGATGGCGCATTGCGCGTAACCTGCCGTTGATTCCACACCTGCCGATCTTGTGCGTCATCGACCGACCTGGTTGCGCGGCTGCGCCTTGTGCCGCGTGACGAAGATGCCGCGCAACGTGATCAACGTGCCTACGGAAGTTCAGGATTCATAACAGCAGAGGTGTATCATGAAAGTACTACAGCTTGCGGCCGTTGGGCTCCTTGTCCGGATGCTTGCCGGAACCTCGTCGGCGGAAGGAAAAACCAAGATCAAGACGCTCTACATTCCGCTGGCCGCCGCTGAGACTCTCTTGA
>JAZFUB010000526.1:0-7943 GCA_036447015.1 Thermoguttaceae bacterium
AACGGACGGGCGTCGTTATCAGTTGTTCTTCGGCAATACGATTCGCGACATCGCCACGTTCTGGCAGTGTCGGCCCGTGCCGGGGCACGGCAACCTGGTCGTTTCGACGTTCGCTCCGCACCACAGTTGGCCGCATGGGGCGATCGGGCTGGTGCAGAACCGGCTCGGTCCGGAGGCTCCTCGAGGCGAAGGGTTCGTCTCGCTCACGCCCGACGTACCTCAGACGCACGACCAATCGTTCCGCTGGTCGTACCGCGATCCGTATCCGCTGAGCGATTACCAGTTCCTCGTCGCTTACGGCGGAGGGGACGAAAGAGGCCGATTTACGCTGGAACTGTTGGACTTCTGCGGCAACAGGACGCCCGTCTACGAAGACCCCGAGATGGGATGCTACGGCCCGTTGCCGATTCGACCGCGCGAGATGCCGCCGCTGCCGGCCCCGATCGCACATGCCGGAAAGTCGCCCGACGAGGAAGTCCAATGGGGGACCGTGATGTTGGCCGACGTCTCTCGCGGGCTGCCGGAAATCGAGCGCGATCGGATCAAGAGCATCCAGATTATGGAGCAGATGCGCAAAATGGCCGACCTGAGCCATCGAGCGTTCGACCAGTCGCCCGTGATGGGCTATGCCTCGTACTACGCCAAGCGGTGCTGGGGTCGTGTGCCGATCGAGGCCGACGGCTCGGCATACTTTCGGGTGCCCGCCCTGCGCGAGGTCTACTTCCAGGTCCTCGATGCCGAGGGCCGCGAACTGCATCGGATGACTTCGGCCATCCAGTTGATGCCCGGCGAAACGCAGAGCTGCGTCGGCTGTCACGAACCGCGCGGCAGCACGCCGCCCTTTGCGACCGGCTCGCACAATGTCGTTCCGCTGGCTCTTCGGCGACCGGCCGTGCAGCCGCAACTGCCTGCCTGGGGGACCGACGGCGTGGTCGATTTCGTCAAGGTCGTGCAGCCGGTGCTGGACAAGTATTGCGTCGAGTGCCACAGCGGCTCGAATCCGGACGCAGGCTACGATCTGTCGGGCGACAAGACGCGACTGTTCAACATGGCCTACGACAATCTGCTTGGCCGCAGCCGTTCGTACCGACAGCACGACATGGCCGGCGGCCAGATGCTTCCCGATCAGGCCGCCAAAGAGAAGCCGTTGGTCCATTTCTATTGGCTGCTGCGGACTCCGACCGCGATCAACCGGCCGTTGTGGACCGGCTCTCACGCGAGCCGGCTGCTCGACTATATAGACACCGACCATTGTGGGCGGATGATTCCGCTGGAGGACCGGCAGCGGATCTATGCCTGGATCGACGCCAACGTCCCGTACTATGCCACTTACGCCCACAGCCGCCCCCATTCGCCCGGCTATCGCGACCTGTGTACCGACGTCGAGACTGGCAAACAGTCGGCCTGGTATGCGGCCGATTTTCTAAGTGTCTACCGACGGCGGTGCGAGTCTTGCCATGGAGGCTTCCCCCATCCGAACGACCACGGGAAAATCTGGGACGGCCGGTTCGCATGGATCAACTTCACGCACCCCGAACACAGCCCCGTACTGACGGCCCATCTTGCCAAGAAGGCCGGCGGTCGGGGGCTGGGGACCATTGAGGATGAAAACGACGGCGATCGGGGGGCCCCTTCCACTAGAGCCCTGTTCGCCGATGCTGAGGATCCCGATTATAGAAGCATGCTCGAGGCGATCCGCGTGGGCCGAAACAAGATGTTGGCACACCCCCGTGCGGATATGGCGAATTTCCGATAAGATTCTGCTATGATTGAACTAACCCACAAAACGATCGATTCGGCGGCGGTGACCCAATCGGTGCAGGATCCCTCGGCCGGGGCCATCGTGCTGTTTCTCGGTACCGTCCGCGAAGTCACCGCCCGCGAAGACGCCGGCCGGCGTGTGACGGCGTCGTTGGAGTACGAATGCTATGCGGAAATGGCGGAAAAGAAACTGGCCGAATTGGAAGCCGATGCCCGAAAACGATGGCCGTTGCTCCAATGTGCTATCATTCATCGGTTGGGCATGCTGCCGGTCGGCGAGACGAGCGTCGCCATTGCCGTCAGTTCGGCCCATCGACGGGTGGCCTTCGAGGCGGGCCAGTGGCTGATCGACCGAATCAAGGAAGTGGTTCCCATCTGGAAAAAGGAAAACTACGCCGACGGCACGAGCGACTGGGTCCATCCGGGGGCAGACGATGCGACTCGAGGCGACGAGCCGAACCCCAACACGAGCAACAACCTGGAGACGTGACCTCTTGAGCATCAAAGGCCCCCTAGCCGACCGTTTCGGACGCGAGCACACCGACCTGCGCATCTCGGTAACCGATCGCTGCAACGTCCGCTGTCGATACTGCATGCCCGCCGAAGGCGCAGAATTCCGCCCGCACAGCGAGATCCTCACCTACGAGGAAATCCAGCGCTTCGTTCGTGTCGCAGCCCGACTGGGCATCTGCCACCTGCGGATCACCGGGGGCGAGCCCTTGGTTCGAAAAGACATCCCCCGACTGGTGGAAATGTTGGCCGGCATCCCGGGCATCACCGAGATCGCCATGACGACCAACGGCATTCTGCTGGACCGCTTTGCCGGCCCCTTGAAGGCCGCCGGGCTCGATCGGCTCAACATCAGCGTCGATACGCTCGATCGGGACAAGTTCCAGAAAATCACGCGACACGACGAACTGCCGCAAGTGCTCCAGGGCATTGCCGCGGCACGCGAGGCCGGCTTCGAGAACATCAAACTCAATGCCCTGGCGATCCGAGAGTTCACCGAGGACGAGATCGCGCCGCTGGCACTGTTCGCCCGCGAACATGGCCTGAATCTTCGCTTCATCGAGTTCATGCCCATCGACGGCGATCGGCGTTGGACCAGTGACCGGGTGCTGCCCGGCGTGGAGATTCTGGAGATTCTCCAGCGCGAAGTCGGCCCCCTGATTTTCCAACAGCGGGGCGGATCGCGCTCGCCGGCCGCGGAATATCGATTCCGAGACGGCGGCGGATCGATCGGCGTGATCCACAGCGTCACCAAGCCTTTCTGCGAGGATTGCGACCGGCTGCGTCTGACGGCCGACGGACGAGTCCGAAACTGTCTCTTCTGCGACGACCACTGGGACGCGCGTGCCCTGTTGCGCAGCGGCGGTTCCCAGCGCCAGTTGGCCCAACTGATCCAGTTGGCCGTCAGTGCTAAGAGCAAAACCCACGGCTCCCGTGGCGGAGTGCTGACGCAGCCGGATCGGGCAATGCACCAAATCGGTGGATGAGCAGGCGAGATGAGCGAAAAGGCTTGGTATCGCAAGGGGCTTCGATTCGAGTGTGCCAGCTGTGGCGGGTGTTGTATCGGTGCCCCGGGATACGTCTGGATCAACAAGGCGGAGATCGCCGCCATGGCCGCCTCTTTGGACCTCGACGTGGAGACATTCTCGCGGAAATACGTCCGGCTCGTCGGCATCCGAAAAAGCCTCATCGAGTTTGCAAGCGGCGACTGCGTCTTCTTTGACAACGCAAGTCGAGAATGCCGGGTCTACGAGGTCCGTCCCCGCCAATGCCGCGCCTGGCCGTTTTGGACATCGAACCTCCGCACACCGGAGAGTTGGGACGAAATGTGCAGCGAGTGTCCCGGTGGCAACAAGGGCCCCCTGTTGCCGCTCGAAGAGATCCAGTCGCGGATGAAGGTGCTGAGCGTCTGACACCCCAATGTGTAGGCGGATGATACCGATCACGCAATTTGGCTCGATTATTCCGGTCGTATAGCCGATATAATATTCCAACTTCGTGCAGTTGTCGGTCCACGTGCGCCGTATCCCTTGCGGAAGCGACCGTGATGCGGCTCATCAGTTTTTTTCGTTAGTCCTTGTCAGGTAAGGACTTATGAAAGAACGACGTCGCCGATCCACTCCGCGTGAAGTTAAGCTCTTTGAAAACAGAAACTTACGATGATTTTGGCGGTTTACGGGAACCGGCCGAATTGGAGGGCCTTTTTGCCTTAGATAAACAACTTGCGCCCTGTCGGCAATCGATTGATCTTGACTCTAGTCGTTGCTGGGCCTACACTTGGAGCGTAATCGGGTTTGTCCGGCAGGAAACGTATCTCAAACCTGCGACGACCTCTTCTCACAGGAGAATCGACTCGTGACCAAGAAAGAGATCGTTCGAACCATTTCCGAAGAGATTGGGCTGACGCAACTTCAGACCAAGGAAATCGTCCAGAAGACTTTCGATGCAATCATCGACACCCTGGTCAAGGATGAGCGGATAGAGCTCCGCAATTTCGGGGTCTTCGAAGTCAAGCGTCGCGCGCCTCGCAAGGCTCGAAATCCTCGAACCGGCGACAAGGTCTTCGTTCCGGAGAAGTTCGTCGTGACCTTCAAACCGGGCAAGGAGATGGAAGAGCGGGTTCGCGAACTAGAACGCCGCGTGGCTGCCGAGGCCCAGGAGGGTCGGCAAAACCCTTCCGGCGGAGATTCACAGCCGCAACCCGTCGCCCAACCCGTTGACACACAAACAGGTTATGGACCAACCGGCTCGGATGCCTAGGGCCGCCCAGGCATCCTCGCAGCCGAAAACTCGTCACCGTCGCTACATCGACCCCCTCAGCGTCGTCGTCCTCGTGTGGTATTCCGCGTGATCGTTCGCGGCGGGGCCACTTGGTCGACACATTGCTCTTCTCGAATCATTACTTTTCGCAAACTTCGCTATCCGACGCTTCCGGACGGTCGGCCGTCAAGAACGGACCGGCGGTGCCGGTGCGTAACTCCGGTGTGCGATACGCTTTATTTCACGGAGGACTCGTTCCATGCGCCGATTCTTATTGGCTTTGTCGTGCGGCCTGCTGCTGAGTCCGATGGTCGGTTGTATCCTTCCGGCCTACTCGGGCGATCCGGCTCTACGTACGCAACAACTGATGTTCACATCCGAAAACTTCCGCCAGATCCTGGACGAATGGGAACGGGCCTGGATGCTGGATCAGCCGGACCATTGCACCCCCTACCGTACGCACGGTGGCTTGATCTGAGCCTACGTCCAGTCGCCGCCATTGCGCCGCTGAGTTAGCCGTCGGGCTTGCCCGACGCTGGGCGTTAAACGAATCTCGCTGCGACCACAAATTGACAGAGTGTCCCCGCGGCCGCTACACTGATTGTCTTGGAAGCTGCGCCAAAGTGGTCGCCGCGCAGCATACCCGAGCCACCATCCTGTCGAGATCGCCGTGAATTCCCCCATCGGTCCTACCGAGATCCAACTCTCTGTTCGCCTCGGGCGTCTGCACCTACCCAATCCGATTACGGTCGCCTCGGGCACATTCGGCTATGCGCGGGAGATGGCCGGCATGGTCGACATGGCTCGTTTGGGTGGAATTCTTCCGAAGACGATCACGCAGGACCCCCGGCCGGGGAATCCGCCGCCGCGGACCGTCGAAACGACCGGCGGGATGCTCAATTCGATCGGACTGGACAACGACGGCGTCGAGGCCTTTATCGAGCAGAAGCTTCCCTACCTCGCGTCGCTTGGCACGGCGATCATCGTCAGCATCGCCGGCAAGAGCGAGGAGGAGTTCACTCGGCTGGCCGCCCGGCTTGACGGCATCGCTGGCATCGGGGCCTTGGAATTGAACATGTCGTGTCCGAACGTCAGCGGTGGAGTCGATTTCGGGACGAATCCGGCCGCTTGCGAGAAAGTGGTGGCCGGCTGTCGCGGTGCCTGTTCGCTGCCGATCCTGGCCAAGCTGACGCCCAACGTGACGGACATCCGGGTAATCGCCAAGGCGGCCGAAGCGGGCGGGGCCGACGCGATTTCGTTGATCAACACGTGCCTTGGCATGGCCGTCGATTGGCGTCATCGGCGGCCGATCCTGGGCAATGTAATGGGGGGGCTCAGCGGTCCGGCGATCAAACCGATCGCGCTGCGGGCCGTCTATCAGGTGGCCCAGGTCGTCGAAGTGCCGTTGGTCGGCATCGGCGGCATCGCCACGATCGACGACGTGATGGAGTTTCTCGTCGCCGGGGCGACGGCCGTGCAGATCGGCACCGCGAACTTTTACAACCCAAAAGTGTCGATCGAAGTACTCGACGCCCTGCCCGGCGCATTGGCCCGGTTGGGGGCCGCAAGCGTAACGGAAATTGTCGGAACGATCGGCAACGGATCGTGAACATAAACCGACCCCAACGGGGTCCAACATCAGAGCCCAGGGTCGCGCAGCGCACCCTGGGTCAGGAGGCTCGGATAACGCAACGAACGCCGAAGGCGTTCTACATGGCCCCACGCGATTGTACAACCCCGTTGGGGTTGATGTGGCTTTGCTCGACCGTCACCCAGGGTGCGCTGCGCGACCCTGGGCTTCGATGTGAAACGCCTTCGGCGTAGAGTTTTAGACGCACACCGTTTGCGAGTATCAGTAACCTCGGACCCCTAACCCACCAGCCCGTACCCATGCGAGTTCTTTCCGGCATTCAACCCACTGGACGATTTCATTGGGGTAACTACTTCGGTGCGATCCGGCAATATATCGACCTACAGGACGGGGCCGAGGATGCCTTCTATTTCATCGCCAATCTGCATGCACTGACGACCATCCGCGATCGCGACGAGCTTTGGCAGTTGACGATCGACGCGGCACTCGATCTGCTGGCGTTGGGGCTCGATCCGGATCGGGCCACCCTGTTCGTTCAGGCGGACGTGCCCGAGGTGAGCGAGCTGTCATGGTTGCTGATGACCGGCACGCCGATGGGCCTGTTGGAGCGGTGTCATGCCTACAAGGACAAGAAGGCGCGGGGGCTCTCGGCCGATGCGGGCCTGTTCACGTATCCCGTCCTTCAGGCGGCCGACATCCTGGCCTACGACTCCGACACGGTTCCGGTGGGCGAGGATCAGGTGCAACATATCGAGGTCACCCGCGACCTGGCGGCCAGTTTCAACCACCACTACGGCGAGACGTTCGTGATGCCCAAGGCCAAGGTGGTCGACACGTCGGCCCGAGTTCCCGGCACCGACGGCGAGAAGATGTCGAAAAGCTACGGCAATACGCTCGACGTGTTCGACGAGCCGAAGGCCGCACGCAAGCAGATCATGCGTATCAAGACCGACTCGCGACCGATGGAAGAGCCGAAGGATCCCCAGACCGACCACCTGTTCCAACTCTATTCGCTGTTTGCCGACGACGCGGCCCGAGAAGAAATGGCCACGACCTACCGTCAAGGCGGGTTCGGCTACGGAACGGTGAAGAAGGCCTTGGCCGAACTGGCCAACGGTTATTTCGCCGAACCGCGTGAGCGACGCAAGGAGTTGGAGGCCCATCCGGAAAAGGTCCGCGAGATCCTCGGCGACGGTGCCGCCAAGGCCCGAGCGAAGGCCGGCGAGGTCCTGTTGCGTGCCCAACAGGCATGCGGCGTGAAGCGGCCCTGAGGAATCTTGCTGGGGGTTGATTATGTCCGAGATCATTGGAATCGGAACCGACATTGCCGAATGTCTGCGAATCGCGCGAATGATCGAGCGATACGGCGAGACGTTCCTCCGTCGAGTCTATACGGCGGAGGAGATCCGCTTCTGTCAGGCTCGGGCCGAGGCGACACAGCATTTCACGGGGCACTGGGCCGCCAAGGAAGCGGTTCTTCGGGCACTGGGGACCGGCTGGCGGGGCGGCATCGCCTGGCGTGACGTCGAAGTTCGCAACGTACCGGGCGGACGCCCGATCGTGGCGGTCCAAGGCGGCGTCAAGGAAGCGGTCGAAAGGATCGGAATCACCAAGCTACTAATCAGCATCTCGCACTGCCGAACCCACGCCACGGCCTACGCGATCGCTCTAGGCAAGGAAGCCTAAGAACTCGTACAGGAATAACTTCCCGATTCAGTTCTTGGGTGTTGGCTTTGAGCAGTGAGCAGTGAGCTTTGAGTCATGGGCTTTCCCACTGCTCATAGCTCAAAGCTCACTGCTCATAGCCAAATAGGGAAGTAAT
>JAZFUB010000527.1:0-2151 GCA_036447015.1 Thermoguttaceae bacterium
GCGTTTTACCAGGGCGACGTTTTCGCGTAGTTGGAAGTCGAGCATGCCCACGGCAATGAAATCGGCCCCGTTGTGAAACGCGTACCGGAAACCCTGCCGGGGATAAATGGCGCCGGCGGCCAGCACTTTGAACGCGATCCAGGGCACGTCGACCCGGCGCATCACCTCGATCGTCTTCTCGGGGTCGAGGCACCAGATGTTGTCGTGGAACCGGTCGTGTTCGCCCGTCTGGCCGCTGTAGGAGTTTCCGCCCGCGTCGTCGTACCAGCAGAACGGCTCGCGGTTCTCTTTCGGAGTGGCCGACCAGTAGTTGTCGTGATGGAACGTTTTGACGTAGAAATCCGGCTTGATCCCCAGCCCGTCGCACTGAATCGGCACTTCGAGCGAATGACCACCGAGCCCCAGGACCATTCCCAGCTGCTTGGCCACCTCCATGGCAACACCGACCTGGTCCATCCGCCGGGCCATCGCCAAGTAGTCGCCCTGATCGCCCCAGATATAGAACGCGGCGGCCACGTCGTTCTTCATGGCCCCGGTGAGCGTTTTCTTGATCTTTTCTTTGTCGTCGTTCGCGCCCACATTGACCGGCTGGATGATCCGCAAGTTCCCGCCGCGAGTGGAGTTGTACTCTCGGATCGGACCGGAGTTTCCCTGCAGCAACGTATTGATTCCCAGCGACTCGGCCAGTTCGTAGGTATCGAGCATGCGAGCGAGCGTATTGTACGCGCGTCCCAGTGCACTGACGTAGATCAGGTCTCTGCTGTGGGCGCCCGGCGTATTGGAGCCGAAAATCAACCGGCTGATCTTCAACTCGCCGATACGGCCGTACGGCATTCCGTTGGCCCGCGTTTCCTGGTCCTGTTGCGTAGCAGTGTCTTCTGCTTCAGAAGCGGAAGCCGCCGAAGCGCGAACACCCGCCGCCAATCCGGCCGCCGCACCGGTGCGAACAAAATCCCGCCGCGTCACCTTGTCGTCTGCCAAAGCTTTTCTCCTTGCTTGTTGTGGGTTCATCCGCCAGCTAGTTCAACTTCGGCAGCTTCTCTCGCATGAAGGCCGGGCGGTTGGTCGTTATGCCGATCGGTTGATATTGCAGAAAATACTCCGCCACATCGGGATCGTCGAGGGTCCATAGATGAAACTCGACACCCGCCTCTTGCAGACCGGCCGTGATCCGTCCGAATCGGGTTTCCCGACCGACCCCGAGACCGACGCCGTCGACGCCCAGTTGCATGACCGTTCGTGCGATCGATTCGGCCGTGGGCACGATCTTGGGGCTGCCCGAGTTCGGGTCTTTTTCCATCTTCGCGCCGACGAGCCAATGCGTCTTCAGACGCGGAAGCCGTTTCTTACACTCCACACAGGTCGCCTTGTCGAAAGCAATCAGGACGATCTGCTCCGGCCGGAGTCGGTCTTCGGCCCTTTCGAGGATCTCGGCCAGCGGCCCAACGATCTCGGGGCCGGTCTTCAGTTCGATGAAGAACTTCTTACCCGACGGGATCACCTCGATGACTTCTTCGAGCGTCGGGATGCGTTCGCCCCGAAACTCGGCCGCCTTCCACGCCCCGACGTCGAACCGTTTCAACTCGGCACAAGTATAATCGCAAATCCGGCCCGGCTGCTTGGCGGTCCGCTTCAACTCGCCGTCATGGAAGCAAGCGATGCGACCGTCCTTGCTGAGATAGAAATCACCTTCGATGGCATCGGCACCTTGTTCGAAGGCCCGAGTGAAGGCAACGATCGTGTTCTCCGGCGCGTCATACGAAGCACCGCGATGGGCACAGATCATTTGGGCATGACTCATACCGACCAAAACCGACAAAAGAACAACCGAGTATGCAAACCTCAACATGGCAAGTCCTTCGAGTTGTAGGGTGCGTCGTGACGCACCACGATGCTGCTACTCTATCATAAAGCAAGAGGCCGCGTGGCCGCAAGTGATTGCTGACTTGCGGTGCCCGGCTGTCTTGGCTCATTCTTGCGGCTGACAACGTCACAAGAGGCCATGTGGTCACGAACAATTCGGTCGTCTCGTGGACGCTCAGCCGACACCGGTTGTCGTGGAGCCGTCGCCCTGCCATACAAGCATTGTACCACCGAGCAACGGCCGCCGCGATCCTCCCGTTGCTGAAGCAACACCGATGCTTTTGCGAA
>JAZFUB010000528.1:0-10582 GCA_036447015.1 Thermoguttaceae bacterium
GTTTTCAATGACGGCCCCTCGCTCGATCGTGCATCCGTCGGCGATCAGGCTGTTGCGAATCGTGGCACCTTCGATTCGTGAAGGCGGCAACTGCCGGGCACGCGAGAAGATGGGTGCCTCGGCCGAGAAGAGTTCGAAGCGAGGGGCGGGCGTCGTCAGTTCCAGGTTGGCCTCGAAAAACGATTTGATCGTCCCGATGTCTTCCCAATAACCGTCGAACAGATGGACCTGGACACGTCGGGTGCGAATCGACGCGGGAAAGACCTCCTTGCCGAAATCTCGGTAGTCGGTCTTTTCGAGTACGTCCAACAGCGTATTGCGATTGAAGAGGTAGATTCCCATGCTGGCCAGACAGTCTCGACCGTCGGCGGCAACTCCCTGGTTTTCGATCCAGCCGGGATCGGTCCGCACGTGGTCCAATTCCTGCTCGGTCTTTGGTTTCTCGAGGAACCCGACGACCCGGCCCGTGTCGTCCAGACGCATGATCCCCAGTCCCGAGGCGTCCTTGGCATGGACCGGCACGGCCGAGATGGTCACGTCGGCCCCGGCCTTCTCGTGCGAGGCGATCATGTCGCGGAAGTCCATCCGGTAGAGTTGGTCGCCCGAGAGAATCAACACATACTCGATGCCCGGCTGTTGTAGGTAGCGGAGATTCTGTCTGACGGCGTCGGCTGTGCCCTGATACCAGTCCGTGTTGGCGATCGTCTGCTCGGCGGCAAGGATTTCGACGAACCCATGGCTGAACCGATCGAAGTTGTACGTGCTGCGGATATGGCGATGGAGGCTGACGGAGTTGAACTGCGTGAGTACGTAGATCCGGTTCAGACCGCTGTTGAGACAATTCGACAGGGGAATGTCGATCAGGCGGTATTTTCCGGCCACCGGTACCGCGGGTTTCGAGCGGAACTTCGTCAGCGGATAAAGCCGCGTTCCTTGCCCACCGCCCAGAACCAGTGTAACGACGTTCTTCATTCAATCTCCTCGACAGCCGGTTGCTCTCCCTGCTTTCCATCCGTTCGCATACGCCCATTCTACAGGCAATCGTCCAGCCATGAAACCTGCGGCGCGAGGGAAGGCGTCTGGAAGGGTTACGACCACGTTCTGGCGAACGTAGCTACGACAGTGTGTCACGCAATTCCCAGGGGCATGAACAATCCGCGTTAGGGTTGCTCCGATCATTCGGGTTACTCATTCTATGTCGATTGCGCACACTTCTCATTCTCCTTGTTTTATCAAGCTGTGTGAACCTTCGGACGATACAACCTGTGACGGATTGCAGGGTCGTTCTGCGTAAGCGGACTGTCGCCGCAGGGTGCCGCGGCCGGAGTGCCACGTGCGCCGGTTCTGCCACGGCGACCCCCCTAAACAATGGCAGCGCGTTCGGGGAAACCGGTCCATTCTTGGGGGCCGTGAGACGCTTCTCGAGGAATTGGGTCGATGAAGGATCCACGATGGGTCATGTTGGCGTTGGGGCACCTGTGCATAGCCCCCCTGTTTCCCTCGGCGACTGCTTCGGAGCCCAATTTCACGTTTGCGGAGCGAATGCAACGCTTGGAAGCGGAAACCGCGTCGCTTCGGGCCGAACTGCAGTGGCTTCGAGAAAACCCGGTTCGTCTACCTCAAGTAACGGCAACCTCGGTGAAGGCGGCCCCCGCGAGCCTGTCGGCAGTGGCCGACGGGACCGAAGAATACGTCTCTTGGGGAGAGATTCAGTCGGAAATGAGACGACTCGCGTGGAAGACGGGCGATATGACCGTCGTGCCATACGGTATTCTTTGGGGGAGTGTCGGCTATGACACGCAGCGCACCAGCCCGGGTGTCTACACGCTCTTCGTCCACTCGGCCGACACGGAGGGCGAAGACGGTTTCAACATCGACGCTCGAAGAACCCGAGCCGGCCTGAAGGTCGGCGGTCCGCGAATTTCCATGCTCCACTGCGCCAAAAGCGGCGGCAAACTGGAGGTCGACTTTCACGGGGCTTTCATCGTCGAGAACAGACCGGGTGTGCTTCTGCGGCATGCTTACGGCGAAGTCTATAACGACGATTTCAGGCTCCTGGCCGGACAAACATGGGACCTGATCTCGCCGTTGAATCCTCATACGGTGAACTACTCGCTCGGATGGGGAGGCGGCAATATCGGTTATCGGCGTGCCCAGGTTCGAGCAGAACGCTACCTGGCGATGAGCGACGATCTGTTGATGACCCTGCAAGCGTCGATCAACCAGAACGTCTTCATCGACAATACGGCCAACATCGACGGCGAACCGTCGGGTTGGCCGATCCTCGAAGGTCGCGCTGCCTGGACCCTCAAAAACGCGCCGAGCGTTTACGGTCCGATCACGCTGGGCATCTCGGGCCATGTCGGCGAACAAGCCTTCGACGGCCTGGGATTCGACGATGCCGTGCGTCGCACGTGGTCCTTCAATACCGACATCAACATCCCGATCACGCATCGTTTCGGCTTCCAGGGCGAGTTCTTCACGGGAGAGAACTTGGGAACGTTTCTCGGAGGCGTCGTTCAGGGGCTTAACCGGACGACCGGCGGCACGATCCACTCGACCGGCGGTTGGTTCGAGTTCTGGTACGACGTGACTTCGCGGTTCCATACGTATGCCGGCTTCGGCATCGATGATCCGCGTGATGCGGATGTGGCGGCCACGGGAAGGACGTACAACCACTTCGGCTTTGCCACGGCCACGTTCGATGTCACCAAGAAGATGAACGTCGCGGTGGAAGTCACTTCGTGGAAGACGCTGTATCCCACGCTAAGACCGGGCGAGGCCGTGCGAATCGAATTCGCCGGTAAGTACTCGTTCTGAGAGCAGAGCGATGCCCGCCCTGATCGTTGCCGGAACCCCAGGCCTTTTCTCGCCGAATCGGCCGCCGGTCGGCAAAAGCCCTATTGCCCACCCAATGGGCCGACTTCTTCGGAAAAGTCGACGCAAACTTCCTTGACCGGGCATCCGTCACAATTTATCATTGAGTTGGTCGTATATCACAAGATCCCGGGGGACGGAAGCGTGACATCCGAGGAGCCATTGACAAAGCATGAAGTACGTAGGCTCCGGCCGGCCGGCTGGCTGGTCAGGGTGATGGTTGCAGGCGTCATGGTTGCGGGGCCCGCCTTGCCGGTTCAAGCACAGCAGATGCCGCCGGCCCTGGTGAAGGTGGCTCTCGTGCAACAGGCCAACCCGACCGTCGGACAAACGTTCGTCGGCACGGTGATGCCCGTGCGTAGCAGCACGGTCGGCAGCACGGTCGAAGGGCGGGTCGTCGAGTTGGCCGTGGACGAGGGCGACGCCGTGACGGCCGGTGATGTGCTGGCCCGACTGCGGACCGATCAACTGCAAATCCAATTGGCCGCGGCCGAGGCCGAACTCCAGTTGCACAAACATTCCCGAGACGAATTGGACATCTCGATTCCCGAGGAGATTCGCCAGGCCGAGGCACGCGTCGAGGCGACTGCCGCACTGGTAAAGTTCGCCCAGTTGCAGTTGAAACACGCACGAACCCTGTTGCAGCGCAACGCGACGAGCGAAGACGACGTGCAGGAAAAGGAATCGATAGCGGTCGCCGCTCAGCAGAAGTACCTGGAAAACGGGTCGGCCCTGAGGCTGGCCAAGGAAGCCGCACCGGCGAAGCGTGCCCAGGCGGAAGCCCGGTGGCAGGCCCAGCTTGAGGAGACCCGGCGGCTGAAGGACCAGATTGCCGAACACACGATCCTTGCCCCCTTCGACGGCTTCGTCACCAAGGAACATACCGAGGTCGGCCAGTGGATCGCCAAGGGGGGAGCGGTCGTCGACGTCGTCGAGATCCACCAGGTCGACGTCGAGGTCTCGGTGCCCGAGAAGTACATCTCGCGAATCCGGCTGGGTGCGGAGGCTCGCGTCACGATCGAGTCGATGTCGGGTTCTTCCGAGACGCTGCCGCTGGGGAAGGTGACGGCGATCGTGCCGCAAGCCGATGTCCGCTCGCGGACTTTCCCGGTCAAGGTGCGATTGGACAACAGGCCGGTCCAAGGTGGCATGCTGCTGATGCCCGGCATGTTCGCACGCGTGCATCTCGATCTCGATTTCGGTGCAGGCGGATCGGGGATCTGGGTGCCGAAAGACGCCGTGGTCTTGGGGCAAGGTTCGTCGACCGTGTTCATCGTGGTCGAGGGCAAGGCAATGCCGGTCCCCGTGCAGTTGCTTCGCTACGTCGGCGACCTGGTCGAGGTCCGCGGAGAGATTCGTCCCGGCCAGCAAGTGGTCGTCGAAGGGAACGAGCGTCTGATGCCCGGGCAACCCGTGAGCGTCGTCGGCGAGGACGGGGCTTCTGCTGCGCCGCCGGCCAAAGTGCCTTCCGAGTGAATTCATCATGCAACTGATCGAAGCCTACGTTCAGAATCCGGTCAAAGTCTCGGTCGGCATGCTCTTCCTGATGCTCTTCGGGTTCATCGGTCTGGTCAGGATGCCGATGCAGTTGACGCCCGAGGTCCAGATTCCGACGATCACGATTTCGACCCGTTGGCCCGGGGCCGCGCCGCAGGAGATCGAGCGCGAGATCGTCCAGGAGCAGGAGGAGCAGCTCAAGGGGGTCGAGGGCGTGGTGAAGATGTCGTCGGAGTGCATGAACTCGCGAGGCACGATCTCGCTGGAGTTCGGCGTCGGCACCGACCTGAGTTCGGCCATGCTGAAGGTCAACACGCGGCTGCAACAGGTCCCCCAATATCCCGAAGACGCCGATGAGCCGGTCATCAGCACCTCGGGTACCAACGACAGCCCGATCGCATGGTTCATCCTCAGGCCCCGGGTTGGGTCGCCGGAAGAGATCGCCGCGTTTCAAGCGAAACACCCCGACCTGGCCGAGGCGCTTGAGCCGTCTCGTCTGGCACACAACTCGGGTCTGGCGACCCGGCGGCTTCTTCAGTTGGTCGACGAGCGACCGCAACTGAAAGATCGCCTCGAGCCGTTGCTGCCGGTTAGTTTTTTCTCCACCCGGCAAGAGATTCAAGACTTCGCCGCTCGGCATTCCGAGCTCGCCGAACGGCTTGCGCCGGCCGGTTCGGCCGCCAACGACCGAGACGCCAATCGTTTGTTGGAGAAACTGATCGAAAGCGAACCGGCACTGCACGATGAACTCGAAGAGTTGCTGATCGATGTCCCCCATCTGCGGCTTTTCGTCGAGGACCACATCGAGGCACAGTTCGAGCGTGCCGACGGCGTTTCGAACTCGAATGTGTTCGGCGGCCAAGAGGAAGAGATGCAGGTGATCGTCGATCCCGAGGAGTTGGCCGCCCGGCGACTGACGATCTCCGACCTGCGAACGGCGCTGCGTCAGCAGAATCGCGACGCGACGGCGGGCGATATCTGGGACGGCAAGCGTCGCTACATCGTGCGTGTGATGGGCCAGTTTACTTCTCCGGAGGACGTTGGCCGCGTGATCATTGCCCGGCGAGACGGGTTGCCCGTCTACGTCGACGATGTGGCTACGATCCGACGTGGGTTCAAGAAGCCGACCGGGTTAGTGAAAAATTTCGGCACGTCCTGTATGGCGGTCAACTGCGTGCGTAGGCGGGGAGCCAATGTGCTCGACACCATGGACGGACTGCGCAAGGTGCGTGCCCGGATCGATCGCGATCTGCTTGCCCCGCGCGGATTGCAACTGATTCAGGTCTACGACGAAACCGACTACATCTACTCGGCCATCCATCTGGTCAACCAGAACATCATCGTCGGCGGGCTGCTGACGGTCGGCGTGCTGCTGTTGTTTCTGCGCAGCGGCCGGTCGACCGTCGTGATCGCGCTGGCGATTCCGACCAGCCTGATCGGGACGTTCCTGATGCTGGACCTGATGGGGCGGTCGCTCAATGTGATCAGCCTGGCGGGATTGGCCTTTGCCGTGGGCATGCTCGTCGATAATGCGGTGGTCGTGTTGGAGAATATCTACCGCCATAACCAGGCCGGCGAGAGCCCGGCCGTGGCCGCCGTCCGTGGTGCGCAGGAAGTGTGGGGAGCCGTTGTCGCCTCGACGCTCACGACGCTGGCCGTCTTTCTGCCCGTGCTGTTCGTCGAAGAGGAAGCGGGCCAACTGTTCCGCGATATCGCGCTGGCGATCAGTTCGGCCGTGGCGTTGTCGCTGCTGGTGTCGATCACCGTGATTCCGACCGCCGCCGCCAGGATTTTTCGGAAACACGGGCCGGAGCCGGACGGCGATGCAACGGACGGCACCTCGAAGCATGGGCTGCTGCAACTGGCCGACGCCGTGGGAGGGAAGTTCGTCGATCTGGTCGTTCGGATCAATCGATCGCTGCAACGGAGCATGACCTTGCGGCTGGCGACGGTCGCCGGTTTCATTGGCACCGCGCTGCTGACGAGTTGGCTCCTGATGCCCAAGGTCGAGTATCTTCCCAACGGGAACCGCAACCTGGTTTTCGGAATCCTCCTGCCGCCGGCCGGTTACAATATCGATCGGCTGATGGAACTGGGCAAAGGCCTCGAAGACCAAACCAAGCCGTTTTGGGACATCAACAAGGGAGACCCCAAGAACGACGAGCTGGAGTATCCTCCGATCGACGACTACTTCTTCGTCGCTTCGGGGCGGCGGATCTTCTTTGGGATCCGCGCGGTCGACCCGTTGCGGGCCGCCGAGTTGGTGCCGCTGATCAGTGACAAGGGCAACAAGATTCCCGGCACGATCGCCGTCGCGTCGCAGGCCAGCCTGTTCGGCCGAGGGCTCTCCAGCGGACGGACCATCGACGTGGAAATCACCGGACCCGATCCCAAAACACTCGTCGGAATCGGCGGGCAGATCATGGGTCAGGTGATGGGACGCTGGGCCGAATCCGCCGGCACCGACGAAGATGGCAAACCGATCCCCGGTCGCGGAGCCATGGCCATTCCCGTCCCCAGCCTCGATCTCAGTAGCCCCGAGTTTCGAGTGCTGCCGAAGTGGGATCAGGCCGCCGATATGGGATTGACCAAGAGCGAACTCGACTACGCGATCGACGCCCTGGTCGACGGAGCCTATGCGGGCGACTACTTCAAAGGCGGCAAGAAAATCGACCTGACGATCATCGGCCATCCCGATCGAATTCGACGCATCGAAGATCTGCAAGGTCTGCCGATCGCAACGCCCTCGGGCGATCTCGTGCCGCTAGGCGCCGTGGCCGACTATCAACTCGAAGGGGGACCCGAGCAGATCAATCGGCGCGAGCGACAACGGGCAATCACGATCCGAGTGACGCCGCCGGAAACGATTCCGCTGGAAATGGCGATCGAGGATATCGACAGCCAAATCATCCAGCCACTGCGCGATAGCGGACAGGTCGGGGGCGATTACCGAATCCGGCTGGCCGGCACCGCCGACAAACTCAAGGCGACTTGGAACGCACTGCGATGGAATTTTTTGCTGGCGCTGCTGATCACCTATCTGCTGATGGCCGCACTGTTCGAGTCCTGGTTGTATCCCTTCGTGATTATCCTCAGCGTTCCGCTCGGGGCGGTCGGCGGACTGGCCGGACTGGCCCTGCTGAACCTCTACCTGCCGCTGCAACGGTGGCTCGGCTTTTCGTCGGGTGGGTATCAGTCGCTCGACGTCTTGACCATGCTCGGGTTCGTCATCCTCATCGGAACGGTCGTCAACAATGCCATCCTCATCGTCCACCAGTCGCTCAATCACATGCGCAACGAAGGGATGTCGCCGAATGACGCCATCATCGAGAGTGTCCGCACGCGAATTCGCCCGATCTTCATGACGACCTCGACCACCGTACTGGGGCTATCGCCGCTGGTGCTGTTTCCCGGTGCCGGCAGCGAGCTTTATCGCGGTCTGGGGGCCGTCGTGCTGGGCGGCCTGACCGTATCGACCCTCTTCACCCTGATCCTGGTTCCCACGCTGTTCAGCCTGATGATGGAAACCAAGGCCGGCATCAAGCGACGGTTGTTGGGCCGTCGGCAGACGCCGCCAGGCCTCATGACGGGCGCGACGGAAGACGTCGTGGTTTCGCAATAGAGCGGTTGTTGTGACGGCCCGTCGGAAACTCGTGTGCCACTGGCGTCCCGCCAGTGCCTCTTTGCGTGATGAGATGGAACGAGTGTGTGGCGTAGGTATCGGTTTGTAAGATTTGCACATCGGTTGCCGGTCAGTACTCACGTCCGTTGATACCGGAGATTTCGTCAACATGATGCCAGTGAAGGGTTTATGGGATGGGCCTGCATAGTGTCTTCTGAACTGGCACGCTATTTGCGGTTAACGTCACGTGTCCGAGCGGCCCAGTTTTCCTGTACGGACTTGGGCCGACCTGAAACTCGATTGTGGTTTGAACCATTTTTCCACGGAAGGAGACTGAAATGCGCGTGAATCTCAGGAAGTGTGCGGCGATGATTGTGCTGGCTGCGGTCGTCACCGTCGGTACCCAAACGGCCAAAGCCGACCAGAAGGTCGGACTTCGAGGAGTCCAAGTGTCATGGGACGGCCGCGGCGAAATGCAGTATCTGCTGAATGACGACGGGGAGCCTACGTTTGCGATCCAACTGACTGGAAATGTGGTTGCTCGGGGAAAACACTTCGAGGCCACGGCGGATCGCCTGATGTTCGATTCCCGAGAAGGCCTGTTGAGGCTCGAGTCCGAGGCCGACGGCGAGGTGCGACTCTTCTATCGAATGCCCGGCGACGGTCCGAGAGCGGAGCTTACCGCACGAAAGATCGACATTCGACTGTCGGACAGTCGAATCGAGGTCGAGGGCGCCGGGAACCTCAAGACCATCGAGAAAGAAAGGTAATCGCCCACCTTGAAGCGACGGCCAAACGGAGCTTTCCCGAAGGAAGCTCCGTTCTTGCCGAAGGTGCCCCACGGCTCCCAATACTAGCCGCTTGCACCTTCGCTGGCGGCAATACACTCAGCCAACACGCGAACCGTCCGGCGGATCTGCTCCTCGGTATGGTCGGCCGTGATGAAGAAGCGAATGCGCGACGCGCTTTCCGGTACGGCCGGGTATAGGATCGGCTGGGCGTCGATCCCTTGTTGGAGCAATTCGTTAGAAATCTGAAGGCATCGTAGCGAATCGCCGAGAATGATCGGAATCACCGGCGTGTCCTTGCTGTTGCCCGTGTTCAGTCCGCTCTGCCGAGCCAACGTCAGGAACAACTCAGCCCGATCTCGTAGTCGCGCCACGCGCTCGGGCTCTTTCCCGGCAAGGCGAACGGCTGCCAGTGCGGCTGCCGCGTTGGCCGGCGAAGTGGCCGTCGCGAAGACGAATGCGGGCGTCGTGTACTTGAGATATTGGATCAGCACTTCTCGACCGGCCAGGTAACCGCCCGCGCTACCCAAGGCCTTGCTGATCGTCCCCATCCAAATGTCGCCCTCGCCGGCGCCGACGCCGAAATGCTCGCAGATGCCGCGTCCGTTGGGTCCCATCACACCGACCGAATGTGCCTCGTCGACGTACAACAGCGCCTGGTGTCGCCGCTTGACCTCGATGAATCGCGGCAAGTTCGGGTAGTCGCCGTCCATGCTGTAAACGCCCTCGATCGCCACGACAACGCGGCGGTACTTGCCGCGGATGTCTCCCAGCAGGTTGTCGACGAACTCGATGTCGTTGTGCGGAAAGGTTCGCCTCCGAGCCTTCGACATCAGCGAGCCCTGCACGATGCTTGTATGAGCCAATTCGTCGTACAAGATCAAATCGTCGGAGCCGAACAGGTGTCCGAAGAGCGACGCGTTCGTGCCGTATCCACTCGGGAAGACAAGGGCCGCCTCGGTCCCGATGAATCGGGCGATCTCTCGGTCCAGGTCTTCGAGAATCGTATTGTCGCCTCCCACGAGCCGGCTGGCCGACGCACTCGCCCCGAACCGATCGAGCGCTTCCTTGGCCGCCGAGGTGACCTCCGGATCGTTGGCCATTCCCAGGTAATCGAAACTCGTGTAGCTGACAACCTCGCGACCCTCGATCGTCGAGATCGCTTTGTCGACTCGCTCGTTCACGCGGAAGAACGGGTTGGTGAACCCGGCCATCGCCGCTGCCGCCAGCCGCTGCTGAAACGCCACGCATTCGGGAAACAGCGCGACGTCAGAGTACTCGGGAAGAATCTCCCGTTCTGCCGGTTCCTCGGGCCCGGCCGATTTCTCGGAGTCAGCCGGTGCCGAGGGTTGCCGATCGGAATCTCCATCGGACATCGTTGCCTCGATGCACTCGACAAGATCGCGACAGGTTTCCATGTCGTAGAGCGATTCTTCCGAGAACCGGATCGAAAACACTTCCTCCAAGTGATTTGCCACGTCCATCCGTTCCATCGAATCCAGGCCAAGTTCCAGCAGAGACGCGTCGAGCGTCAGATCGCAGTCAAAGCCCTCGGGAACCATGCTGCGAACATGGTCGAGTACGGCCTCGGCAATGCGACTTTGTGAACCGCCACTCTGCGAGCCATCGGGGTCTTTCGAACCATCGGTCATCGACTAACCCTTTTCTTACGTTCTTGCGGCCTGGGGCCAATTACTACCGGGAGCAACAATGCGTCGATCGGCTCGGTGTGCGTACGATACAAACCGGCATTATAGAAGCGATACGCAGTATTGCAAGGTGATGGCCTGAAGGTGGC
>JAZFUB010000529.1:0-6763 GCA_036447015.1 Thermoguttaceae bacterium
AGCCAAACGGGAACAATCATTCATCGCGATTATTCGTCCTCTCTCGTTGGATAGTCCGTTGTCATTCGCCGAACCGTCACAACCTCCGTTTAGCGGTCGCCGGCACGGCGACATAATGTCCGGTTCAATAAAGGGGGACAGGCACCGGGCGGCCAACTGTATCCGCGGGGCGTCACGCAAACGGGCCCGGAGCCAGTCCCCCTTTATTGAACCTCCCTATATCTCTGCAAAAACTCGTCCGCCCCAACGCGCGCGTTGGGGTCGTGCAGCCAAGCCTCAAGCGTCTCGTAAACTCGGCCCAGGTCGTCGTCCGACCGAACCGTTCGGCAAACCACCGCCATGCGATCGTTGCCGCAGTCGATCCGTTGCCGCCAGTATTTCAACAACAGGACTTCCAACCGTGATTTCTGCCCTGTTGGATCACCGGGGCCCGACAGTTCCCCCTGGTTCAACGCCCGAAGGATTTGCTCGATCCGCTCACCGATCGACGGTTCGCGCGGCACCGGCGGCGGCCCAGGCGCACGCCCAGGCCGACCGACGAAGATCAACCCCAACAGCCAGAGCCCCCAGAAAACCCCAAGCCCGGCGAGCGTTTCGTAGTACCAGTGCCAGATCTCCACGCCGACGTCTTCGATCTCGCGGATTCGTGTCTCGATGTCCTTCGTCAGGCTCGTCAGCCCACGGACGCGAAACGAAGGCAGGTCGTCGATCGGCAGCCCGTCGGAGGACGTCAGGTAATCGGTCACATCGAATTCGCCCGGCAGATTGACGACGTAACGCACATCGTACACACGCATCGAGCCGTGGGAGACCTCCTCGGCAATTCGCAGCGTCAGCGAAGCGCCGCGTCGATACGGTCGGGCAACCAGCCGAGGGCCGCCATAGCGAATGACCACGGCCTCTTCGACCCCGAGCGGCACGTCCGTTTCCGAGCGCTTCACAACCTCTTGCTCCGGCTGCCGAGGGAAGAAGACCGTCGCCACAACGGCCAGCGCGAAGAGCATCGCGCACGCGACCGGCAGCCACCACCAGCGGCGGCGCCGCGCTTCGGTTCGTGCTTGGTTTTCGACGGTCGTCATGCGTTGTTTCGTGTTCGTATGGCGTGCTATCGTGCGCTGCTTTGGCGTCCGCGCGCTTTGAGGAACTGGCGAAGCGGTGCGAGGATCGGGCGATCGGTCTTCAACAGCAAGTAGTCGACCGCATGTCGGGTCAGCCGGCTCTTGATTTGCGAGCCGCCCAGCCAACGTCGCCGACCCGACGCGAAGAACGAGCGGGTGGACTCGGCCTCTCGACCGCGAAACAGCCCGGCGCCGCGGACTCCCGTCTCGGCCGGGTCCTGCAGGTGCAGCGCGATACACTCGTGCTCCTGGGCAACCAGCCGCAACGCGGCCACCGCGTCGGCGTCGTGCAGATCGCTCAGCACGATCAGCGTGCTGCGGCGTCGAAGCGTGGGCATCAGTTCGCGAAGCCGGCGTCCCAGCAGGGTCGATTCGAGGAATCCGTGACGACGCAGCCGATGGGCCCATCGCATTACGTCATTTCGGGCCAACGTCGGCGAGGTTCGCATCTCCCGCTCGCCGCAAGCGATCAGCCCCACGGGCATCAGCCGCGACTGGGCCGCCAACCCGAGTCCGGCCGCGATTCGCACGGCCCAGGCGTACTTGCTCATGGCAATGGAACTGACGCACATCGAGGCCGACGTATCCAACAGCAGATAGAGCGGGATCTGACGCGGCTCCTGGTATTCCTTGACGTAGATCTTGTCGGTCCGGGCCGTCATCTTCCAGTCGATCAGTTTCACGCTGTCGCCGGGCAGGTAGACACGCGACTGGGCATACTCCAGCCCCGAGCCGTGATAGATCGAGTCGTCCGGCCCGAAGGCGATGCTGTCGGCCAGTTGACGAACGGCCACCTCGAACTGTCGGGCATCGACCGGATCGTGCGGTAGTTCTGCAATTCGTCGCATGGTGGAGATCCGCTCTTAGGACAAATCGGACAAGATCGATTCCAACACTTCCCGGCCCGAGTGGCCTTCGGCGGCCGCTTCGTAGGTGAGGCGGATCCGGTGCAACACGACGTCCTCGGCCAGTTCGAACAGGTCCTCGGGAACGACGTAATCGCGGCCGTGGATGAAGGCCCTCGCTCGCGACGCGTTGGCCAGCGCCAGGCATGCCCGGGGACTGCACCCGAAATCCAACAGTTTCGACTGCCGCGTGCGACGCACCATCTCGACGGAATGTTTGATGAAGACTTCGCTGACGTGGACCTGTTGGACGGCCTCCATGGCCCGAGCCAGATCGACGATCGTCGCGCACGGTTCCGACACGATCATGTCGAACGCCGTTTTCGGCACGGCCCCGCCCGCTTCGTCCTTCTTCAGTCCCATGGCGAGCTGACGCACCAGAATATCCGTCTCCTCCTCGGTCGTCGGATAATCGAGCCGGTGATAGAGCATGAACCGGTCGAGTTGGGCCTCGGGCAGCTCGAACGTGCCCGACTGTTCGATCGGGTTTTGCGTGGCGATGACCAGGAACGGGACGGGCAGCTTGAAGGCCTCGCCGCCGATCGTGGCCTTGCGCTCCTGCATGGCTTCGAGCATCGCACTTTGGGCCTTGGGGGCCGCCCGGTTGATCTCGTCGGCCAGCAACAGGTTGGCGAAGATCGGGCCTTTGTGCACGCGAAAGTCGCCCGTCTTCTGGTCGAGGATCTCGGAGCCGATGATGTCGGACGGGAGCATGTCGATCGTGAACTGGATACGCGAGAACTCGAGGTCGATCGCCTTGGCCACCGCATTGACCAGCAGCGTCTTCGCCAAGCCGGGCACACCCTGAAGCATCAGGTGCCCGCCGGTAAACAGGGCGATCAGAATCCGCTCGACGACGACGTCCTGGCCGACCACCACTTCGGCCACCCGACGGCGAACGTCGTCGCAAAAATCGTTGGCGCCGTCGTAGCGTGCCGAGGAGAGGCGGTTCGCACGGCTCTCGATTTGGGGACTCTCGGGGGCTTTCATGGAGGTTCCTTCTCAGTGGTTGTAGGGTGCGTCGTGACGTGACGCACCACCCTGCTTAGTACTCGTATGGGAATTTCTTCCCGATTTGGCTTTGAGTTTTGAGCTTTGAGCCATGAGCTATGAGCTTGTTCGGAGCGTCTTGTTGAAGGCAAGGAGCATACGGCGGATTTCTATGACTTCGGTGGAGAGGTTTGTGTGTTGGTCCTTGGGCAGATAGCCGAGGTCCTTGGCCAGCAGCAGTTGGTACTCGACCTCGCTGGACGAACCTGTGGCGATGTCGATGAAACGGGCAAGCTCGTTGTTGGTGCTACGTCCGCAGCCCTCGGCCACGTTGGTCGGGATCGACGTAGACGCCCGTCGCATCTGCGACACGAGCCCGAACCGCTCGTCGCGGGGAAAACCCGACGTTGCCTGGTATATCCGCAATGTCAAAGCATGTGCCCGCTGCCACGCCGTAATCTTCCGAAAGTCCCTGGCCATCTTTCTTTCCTTCCTCAAAGCTCAAAGCTCAAAGCTCATAGCTCATAGCTCATAGCTCATAGCTCATAGCTAGATCGGGAGGCAATTCCTGTACGAGCTCTTAGCACGCGGTTTTCAGCCACTTCTTGGCTACAAGTTGCAACTCCTTGTCCGAAAGACCGCTGCCGTTGTCGTGGAAACAGGACGCTTGGATCCGGTCGATCTCCGCTTGCATCTCGGCCCGGCGCGTGTCGCTGAGTCGGACCAGTTCGCTATCGCCCAGTGCTTTGAGCAATTGGACGACGACGAAGCTGTCGAGTTGCGACGGCATATGGAACACGTCGCGCGCCCGTAGCGCTCGCTCTCTCGGTCCGCCTATCAGGCGGATCAGCACGATCGCGAGCAGCAGTACGGCCACACCGCCCGCCGCGATCAGGGCAAAGAGAAGCCGCGGATCCACGGCCATGGCGTCCGACGATTCGCTCAGGAGCGCCGGACCTTCGCCGATCATCATCGTCGGCTCCTCCAGATCGATCAGATCCATGTCGACGTAGGCCTGATATTTCAGCGTCGCATCGTTCTTCGCGGCGGGCAACTGCAACTCGATGCTGCGTGACTCCTGCACCAGGACCGACGCGTCCAACGCGATCGTCCATTGGCGCTCCGAGACGGCATGGACACTGTCGCCCCAACTGTTGACCTGCCGGACGAGCAGGCCCTCTTGCGGATCGATCCGCGCGATCGGAAGTTGTTTCTCAAGCGCATCAAGATCCAAAAGTTCCTCCAGCTCGGGAACCAGACCCGAGGCCGTGGCCGTCACCTCGATGAGCACTTCTTCCGTGCTCGCGAGGCCCCGATCATCGAGCGTTTGGATCAACTCGACGCGATCGTAGGGCCTCGGCGGCGTCGGTTTGTCGGTCACTTTGATCATCGTCTCGGGCGATTCGACCGAGATGGTGACCGGCCCGCTCATGTCGAGGAAGTCGAGGTCCATCACGATTCGCGGGATCTTGTCGACGCTCGAATCCTTCGCCTTGGCGTGGATGTAGGCCAGGATCGTCTCTTCCCAACCGGCCCGATCGGTCGCTCTGGGCTGCACGTCGACCGGGCTGAAGACGATCGCCCGGACGTCGAAGAACAGGGCGAGCGATTCGAGGATGTTCATTTCCAACTGATCGCGCCGTCCTTGGCCGGCGGAGGTCGAAAAGAACCGTGTCGTCGACGGCTGCCATCCCGGTGGCCGTTCGTTCTTCAGATATACACTGAAGTCGGCCATGCGGCCCAGTGCTTCGGTGTGCTGCACACTCAGGATGATGCCGAACTCGTGATCGCGCTGGATCGTGTTCGGGCCGTCGATCCGCGTTTGCAGATGGACTTCTTCGAGCAGTTCGTCGTAGTAGGCCACTTTGTCGCCCGCCTGAAACGAGAAGGGGCTCTCCTTGGTGATCACGAGCGAACCGGCCAGATACTTGTACTTCAGTTCTTTGTGCAACGGGTTCCTCGTATCCTCCAGGCGTGCGCTGACGTGCCTGGCCAATCGGTCGACGTGTGCCCCCGCGGCGTCGCCGGGCAGGCCGCGCATCATCTCGCGAATCTTGTTCAAGATGCGGCGGTCCAACGGCTTCGAGAGATTCAGAGTCCCGCTCGTGTTGATCCCCAACAGGCTGTGGAACCACGCCAGATAGACGTCGATCGAATACTTTCCCCGGGCAAGTGTGGGAACCTGTGCGGCGTAGGCTTCCGCGGCTCGTGTGAAGTACTCTTCGGCCTGATTGTTCTTCTCTCGAAAGGCTTCCATCCGACCGGTCCCGGCGTTGCCGGCCAGTTGCTGGTAGTATTCGAAGTCGGCCCAGTCGCTCATCAACGAGCCGGCCAGCATCAACGGTCTCCACGCCTGCTCGTGCTTCTCGACCCGCCGATCGATCATCGCGATGGCCGCCGTATAGCCGGCCCGAACCATCTCGAGCGTCTCTGCCTGCGTGCGCTCCGTGCCCGAGACCTGCTGGGCACCCATCGTCCGCCAGCGCGACGCGAGACCCCGGGTCATCGCGCGGATCATGTGAATGAAGATGTCCTCGTCCATCTCGTCGATCGGGCCGAAGACCTTTTCGATATGGCTCTGCTGATAGACCTCCGCGTTGCTGTAGCAGACGTCGAACGCACCGACGAGCAGTTCGCCGTTGCGAGGTCGGATACCATGGTGGCGGAACATCTCCATGATCCGGGTCAGGCTGGCGATGTTCTTCTCCATCATCATGGGCGTGACCGCGATGCGAGCGTCGTCGGGCAGTGCGTGCTGTTTGCGGATCTCCTCGGGGATGTGCGGATCGTGGCGGCGTGCCCAGGCCTCGATGTACTGCTCGGCCATCGAGATGCCGGCGTCGACGTTGTCGTTCGCCAGGTCGACGATCAGTTCGACCGCATCCTCGTAATGGTCGCTGACCATGACGGTCTTCATGAGGCTCACATCGATCCGTTCGCGAAGGCTGGCCGGCAATGCCTTTGCCCAAGCCCCCTCGGGCACTGCGCCCAGCACACCGGCCGGCGGCACGAAAGGCTTCTCCCCGGAGCCCTTGATGGGCAGGAACTGGGCCGTGTGCTCGGCTTCGCTGATCCACCAGCCGGCCATACCGACGGCCGTTTGCTGCCAAGGCGACTTGGCCAAATCGACGCGCCGGGCGATGTGTGCGAGCAGACTCTTCTGAACCGCCAGCGCATTGGTTCGCCCCTCGATATTCCGGTCGTTCATTCTGTTGGGCATCGTCTTTGCCAGGGCCGAGGCCAACCGCAGCGTCGCGTCGGCGTCTTTCTCGGCCAGGCGGCGAATCCACGGTTCGATGGCCGGTGTGGGGGCCTTGATCGCCAGTTCGAACAGACGATCCGCCGCGTACCGCTTTCTGTTGTCATCTGCCTGAGGATCGGTCAGCACGTCGGCCTGGTGTTGCCAGAGGTCGCCGATCCGCGTCTGCTGAAACTCCTCCAACTCCTCCTGAGCCTCGAGGTATCGCACGATTTCCGACCGAGCCGAGCCGTCGGCCAGTTGCGTCGCCTCGATCAAAGTCGGCAGGTACTTCACCGCCAACTCGTCGAAGTCGGCGTGGATGAGGATACGGCCCGCGGTCAGCCGTTTCTCACCCTCGTTGCCGAGAAATCGGGTTCCCTTCTCCAACGCCCGACGCAGCCAGAGTTCCTGTTCCTTGGCCACTGCGACGCGCAACACCAGGCCGAGCTGACGCAGCCGGCCCCCATGCAGCTCACTCGGGCAGGCATCCGAGAGGCCCAGGAAATCGT
>JAZFUB010000530.1:0-6953 GCA_036447015.1 Thermoguttaceae bacterium
TTTCGGGCCCGGGTTGGCCGGGCGCTTTTCTCCCGCGTACACCCCCCAAAACCCCGCGGGGAACGCCCGGCCGCTAAACGGCGATGGCGTGCCGAACCGTAAGTGTCGGGTTGGTTGCGACGACCCCCAGCGGCCAGCCCAGCGCTGCACTCTCAGGCAGAACTTAGAATTCCGGCGGCAGGGCGGCGGCTTCCGACAGGTTCTCGCCGATCGTCAGCAGCCAGCGTTGCCCGTCGGATTCGAGGATCACATCGTTGCCGTCGATTTGGGCGACGTTGCCGGAGAAATGGCCGACCTGAAGGATCTCGCCGGTGCGGAGTTTTCGCATCTCGCCGGTCGTCTGCAAACTGAACCAGGCCACCGGCCGGCCGTCGTCGGAGGTCACACCGGTCAGCCGTGTATGCTCGACGGCGTTGGGGCTGCCGCCGACACTGAAGAGGTCGCGCTGCATGATGACTCGATAGTCCTGCACCCCGTAGAAGACCAGCCGGTTCGACCGCTCCACGACAAGTCGGTCGGACCGATCGGCGGTGGGCAACGACACGGCCTCGACCGTAAGGTGCAGTTCGAGTTGATCGGTTCGCGAAAGGGGCCGGACGACGATCGAACGGATCTGATGCAGGTGACCTCCGGTATAGAACTCGAAGAGGAAGTTGGTCAGTTGCTCCAACGTGCCGCGTCCGGCGACGGTGAACGACAGTGTGTGGAACCCGCCCTTTTGGATCGTCGGCGGGCTGGAGTTGACGCTGGGGCCGGCAAGCCCCACATGATCGACCAGCTCCAAGAGCCATGCTTGATAGAGAGATCGGGCCACTTCGATGTCGGAGGGCAACGACTGGGTTTCCCAGGCGCTGAGCAACAAGCCCGCCCGGCGTGCGGCGGCCAACTCCTTCTCGCGCAGTTCGATCCGTTCGTTCAGCAGCCCGGTCAAGCGTTGTGCCCGCTGCAACGGCTCCAGATACAACGCGTCGAGTGCCCAGTCGCCCAGATAGAACGCCACCAAGAGCGCGAAAGCCAGGCTCAGCAGATGCTTGCGGTAGTTCATCACGGTTGCACGTCCGTCTCTTCAGGCGGTTTATAGCCCGGGTATTGGGTCTTGCTGCGGCGTCCGACACGTACTGTGGCGTCGAATCGGCGCGCGTAATCCGCCCCCCCACTGCCTTCCTGCACTCGCGTGCTGTGGACGATATGGTAGTCGTCGCGCAGGTTCGCTTCCATGCGAACGACGATCGAAGAGTCACGCACCAGGCCCATAAACGCAACCGTTCCGCCGCCGCTGCGGACGGAGTTCATCGACATCTGCTGGATCAGCGCGTCGCCTCGCGGCGGAAACCGCATCGACAGCTCTCGCAATTCCTCCAGCCAGAGGACGTCGCCGGCCTGCCATGTGCGGATCGCGTCGATGGTGAGCTGCTGTTTGTCGGCCCGTTTCTTGAGTGCTTCGAGTTCTCGCACGCGACTCAACAGCGTTGCGTTCCGCGAGTTGATCGATGCGAGCGTATCCCAGCCCAAGTAGCCCATCGTGATGGCAACCAGGGCGACCGCGATCGCAACAAGCCCGGCCATCCGCCGCCAGTCGGCCGTCTTCGGTGGCTTGCGCGGATGAAGAAAATCGATCGCATGGGCCCTGCCGTCCACCTCGTCCAACGCCATGCCCAACAGCGAAGCGAAACGCTCGGGATGCTCCGGCACGTCGACACCCCGTGCGTCGACCACGTCGAACGGATCGAAACTCTTCGCCGGCAGCGAAAACTCCTCGCGAATCCGATCCAACAGGCCCTGGCACCGATCGGCCCGACCACACACATAGACGCTCTCGACGGCGGCGGCCCCCGCCTCGCCTTGCATGGCCAGCGCGATCGTGCGCCGAATCTCGACCAGCAGGTGCTGATCGGCCGCTGCCCGGTCCGCCGCATCGGGCAGTCGGGCCGTGCGCGACACGACCGTCCGGCCATGGGCCAAAACGTTCAACTCGACCTCGTCGCCAACCGGACTGACCAGCAGCAAGACATCTTCCAAGGGTGAGGTGGTTCGGACGAACAGCGAAGCGGCCGCGTGGGACCGCAAGATCAACCGGTCGGGTCTCACCCGGGCCGTCGAACAAACCGCTTCGATCTGCTGCAACCGCTGGGGCGAAAGGATCGCAGCGGCAACGCGACGCTGCCCGGCCGGATCGTCGTCCAGCGCAACGAAGTCGACGACCGATGCTTCGTCGATGGACGGCAACTCACGGAGCACGCTGTTCGCCACCAACTCGGGCAACTCCGCATCTTCGGCCGGAGGCAAAGTGAAACGGAGCATTTCGACGCTGGCACGGTCGACTCCCACCAGCACGGTACACCGACCCGCCTTCGCCGAGTCCAGAGCGAATCGCAGCGTTTCTCCGACACGGGCCGTTTCGTCGACCGGAACGTCCTCCGTTGGGACGTCCTCCCTTGGGACGTTGCCGGCTGGGACGTCGCCGGCCGAGACATCGTCGCCCGGACCGATCGGGGGCAGCGCAATCGCCGCCGCCTTGCGAATCCGCAGGCTCGAGCCTTTGGGCGTCGCCAGCACGTATCGCGCTTCGTGACGGTCCCATTCGATGGACAGGAGGTTTGCCATGGAAGATTCTCGTTTACTGAACAGACTTCTCTACTTGACGGGTCTACTTGACGGGCTTCTCTACTTGACGGGCGGCTTGGCACCCAGAGCTTGCAGTGGGTAACCGTTTCCTAGCAGCCGCAGATTCTTCCAATATACCTGCCGCGGCGGCCGCCTGGTAGCGTCGATGACCAGTTCCACGCGGTCACTGCGCGGGGCGTCGTCGAAAAAGCCGACGATTTGTGCCCGAAACACGTCGCCTCCGGCCGTCAGGTACGGCATGAGGGCCTTCATCCGAGGCAGATCGACCAATCCCTCGGTCAGCAGCCACGTCGCATGTCGAAAGTTCGGATCATTCGACGCGCCGGGCGAACGACGTCGGGCCACGATCTGTTCGACCGTCGCGAGTTCCAGGCCGGGGACCGCCGCCAAGACGGGCCGCGTTGCCAAATTCACATTGATCCGGCCACGAATCACCTCGGCACCGCTCACCGACACCTGATCGAGCAGTTCGGGCAACAGGTCTCGCAACGGCCGATTGTCACCGCGCAGCGCCCGATCGTCACTACCCAGCGGACTTGCGACGACGACGTGCGTCGGAGTGTCCGCCGGTTTGTCTTCTTCGTTGACGGTGTCACCCGGTCGCTGCGGTTCAGAACGGGCCGGGGGCAAGGGGACGCGAACCCGCGCATCGACCAGGTCGAGCACGCAATCCAGTTGGAACTTGCCGGGTAGCGCGAGATCCACGTCGAGGGACCTGTCCGACCGATTCCGGGCGGATCGGCTACGGCGCCCGGTCGTGGCCCCCATCGGATCGACGGTCGTTTCCTTGGCGTCGCCGGGTTGCTCGGATCCCCGATAGGGGCCGAACTGTCGATACCAAATTACGAATCGCGATGTTTGCGTGTCGAACCGTTCGGACAACTGTTGGTGCAATCGCCCCAGGTCCGGGTCGTTCAGATGGATTCGCGGCGTCTGCTGCGGCGTGAGGTTGCGCTCGGCACTGTGGACGGTCAGCAACGAGGCCCACGTCAACGACGAACCGGGCCGATAGCCGCCGCCAAGGAGTTGGGCCGCCCGGGTCTCTTCCGTTTCGAGTTGATAGTTGAAATTCGCATCGGCGCCGAACAACAGATCGCGCGTGACGCCCCGAACCAACAGCAACTCTTCGAGCGAGCTGGGCACCGCGTTGCGGGGCGCATAGGGAAGATTCAGCCCGACGTAAAAGTCCTCCTCGGCTCCGAACTGCCGCGCGGACGTGTCCGAGTCGATCCAATCGAGAATCGCATCGGCCACGGAATCGGTCATGCCGGGCAATTGCATCAGGGCGTCGTGCCCGGCGCCGGGAGATTGCTGCTCCCAAAGCGGCAAGACCCCGAGGTTCAGCCGGGCCGATTCGTCGGCCACACCGAAACGCATGCCGGTGATCTCGTCGTTTTCGATCAGCGGCGACACGATGCTGAAACGTCCGCGATGTCCCGAGCGTTCGTCGTCGAAGACCAACACGCCGCGAAACAGGCCCGGATTGTCGAGATGCCCACCGGCCGCTTCCCGGTCTTCGGCCGTCTGTTCGAAGAAGGCCCCCAGAAGTTGCTCGCCGGAACCGACGAGCGTGGCCAATTGGAGCTCGGCCCCCTGCACGCGCACGGCCTTGTGTTCGGTCGACATCGTGCTGACGAACGCCAAGCCCGCCAGGCTGAGCATGAGGATGGCGACCGTCACGACGAGCAGCACCATCCCCTCTCGCCGATGATGAGGTGTATGCGTCACGGCTGCTTCCTTATCCACTCGTCGGCCCGGCTTGCTGTTGCCGCCGGCGTCGCTCGGGACGTTCCGGGGGCCCGCATGCCGGGAATCGCCATGCTGGGCACAACAAGCGGCGTGGGGCGACCGGACCTGCGAGATCGGACCGACGGCGACGGGCTTCGTACCGTGCGGTGCTGCCTGGCAGACGGCAGATCGATCACGAGGCGATACGTTGTCGGCGGCAACGGTTGGGGCTCGACCGCAACGATTTCGCTTTCGAGCTCTCCCCAATCGTCCTCGTTGACCGTCTCGACTCCCGAAGAATTCGTGTCAAGCAAGGGCAACGGTTGCGGCTCGCCGGGCGGTCGCACTTGGATCGACACTTCGACCGCCACGGGCAGCGACTTGCGCCGAAGGCTGTCCCACTCGTTACTCCAACGGCTGCCGTCGAAGTAACGCAGCGCGAGACCGACAACCTCCGCCAGATGCGTCCGGCCATGGCTGTCCAATACGTTGGGCGAGGCGGTCGCGGAAGAAGAGGCGTCCAACGCCGGACTGCTGTCGAGGAGATCGGCTGCGGTAATTGCCGAGGTCGTTGCGACTGCCGCCGTCGCTTGGCCGAAGCCGGCTTCGCCGGCGCTGCCGTACGGGGTTTCGAAGTCGAGTTCCCGACGCGTCAGGCCGGGCATGGCGGGCAAGTCGGCATTCAAGGTTTCGCTGCCGGCAATCAGGTCTCCCACGGCGTCTGCTTCCGGCGGTGCGAAGTCGTAGTAGATCGTTCGCAACTCGGGCACCTGCAAGGCCGACGGATCGCCCGGCGCGCCGGTCACATCGGCGCTGAGCATGGGGCTCTCTTCCAGGGCGATTCCCTGAAGCACGTCGATCTGCAGCGTCTGCGACGTGCCCATCAGCCCGAATCGCCGCACTGGGCCGCCACGCACTGGGCCGCCACGATCCGGGCTACCACCGTTTCCAGTTTCGAACAGATCGGCTGCTTCCACCGTACCCGGGCTGTCCTCGATCGCGCTGAGCAGATCGTCGGAGAATTGTTGCAGGACCGCCCGAGCCAATCGGCTTTGCTCGACCTGCCCGCTACCCTTCTCGAAAAGTTCCAGATAGATCCCCATCAGACCCCAGGTGATAGCCAGCAGGGTGGCCGAGAGGAGCGTGGCCAAGAGAACTTCCAGCAGCGTGAAGCCACGTATTTGGGCATTGGCCTTCATCACCGGAGGCCTCCGTCGAAGCTCGGATCGAACAGGTCGGCTGCCGGTTCGGTCAACAACTCGTCCAGCATTTCGGTCGACAGTTCCGACAGCTCGTCGGACAGCGGATCCGAAAACCGGCCCGAGGTCGCATCGCTCATACCGGAGAGGTTCGCGTCACGGATCCAGTGCGTCAGCGTAAACTGCTTGGGATGCTCCTCCTCGGCGAGGTTCTGTGCGACGGTTACTCGAAGCTGGGCCATGCCCGGCGGTTGGTTGGGGCCGGTAATCGGTTCGATCTCAACCGAATAGACCCACTCGGGCGGATCGCCCAATGGGTCGCCCTGCGTGGCTGCGTCCTGCAAGATATCATCAAGCTGCATGGGGTTGTCAAGCTGCACGGGGTCGTCGCCCAGGGGCACGTTCTGTACGGCCTCGAGTGGCGCGGCCCCGGCAAGCAACTCGTTGAGCTTCGTTTGGCACTCGAGTTGGGCCGTGCTCATCTCCTCGGCCGATTGGACGTGATGCCGGCCGATCGAGGCCAGTTCGGCCAGCACAACGGCCGAGCCGAGCAGGATGCTGATGGCGATGATCACTTCCAGCAGGGAGAACCCGCCGCGGCATGGCGATCTCATAGCGGGGAGCCCTCCGTTGTGGACTCCGACGAGACCGTTTCCACGGATGCATCTTCCACGAGTTCGTCCATCGAGTCGATGGCGGAATCTTCGTTCGATTCGGGAAGGGACGCTCGCTGAAGGCGGCCGGCGGTGGCCGTGCCGGTCAGCCCGCGCAGGGTGACGTCGACGTAGAAGCCGCGCTGCCCTCGGATGCGGATTCGTGCGTCGGAGGATCGGCCGTTGGGGTAGAAGACGATCGGCGTGGACCATGCGGCCGTGTCCGCCGCCGGCTCCGAGAGCAGGGGATCCAGCAGCCGATCCACTGCGGACGACGCATCGGTTGTCTGCCCGAAGAAACTCAGCCCATCGCTCAGATCGCCCATAACCGGCGGGCTTGGCTCGGGTGCATTGACGGTCGTGCCCAGCACATTCGCAGCGCTACTGCGGAAAGGCAGGCTCGTGGCGGTTGTCGAGGCCGTCCGCCGCGCGACCTCGAATCGTCGCCCGGCCGGCTCGAAGCGGAACTGATACGCCGCGCCCGCCTCGATCGCGTCGAGCCGCGCCAGTGCCAGACGATTGCAGAGTTCCTTGGCCGCACTGCGCAATTCGCTCTTGTCCATCGGCCCCCGCATGGCCGGCAGACTCAACGCCGCGATAGCCGCGATGAGCGCCAAGACAATGATCAGTTCCAACAGCGTATAGCCGCGCAGTCGGGGCAGTCGGTCGAAACGGCTAGCCATGGTGCGATTCCGCCTGCAATCATTTCTACAGTGCAAGCATGTTTAGCGGCCGGGCTTGCCCGGCG